>JBCKPH010000001.1:0-66418 GCA_038901755.1 Burkholderiaceae bacterium
CGAGAGATCCCCGTGTTAACCGCCAGATTAAATTATTAAACGACCACTATCATGTGACTACATTGGGATTTTCTGATCCCCAAATAGCAGGCGTTGAATTTCTTAAAGCAGAGGCCACCTCGAAAACGATTTTTGGTAAGATGCAGGCCGTTTGTATGCTCAAGTTAGGTATGTTTGACTCGTATTATTGGTCTGTCAATGCGGTGAAAAATGCTTACCAACTACTCAATGAGAGAGAGTTTGATCTAATTATCGCCAATGATTTGAATACGTTACCTTTGGCTCTGCGCTTGGCAAGTGGAAAAACTAAGGTTGTGTTTGATGCACACGAATATGCCCCGCGAGAATTTGAGGATATTTTTTCATGGAGATTTTTATTCCATCGGTATAGTGAAGTGATGTGCCGAAAATATATACCGCAAGTGGCAGGGATGATGACAGTGTGCCCAGGGATTGCGGATGAATATCAAAAGCACTTTGGTGTTAAACCGGCAGTGGTTACAAATGCTCCTTCGTATTATGACTTGCAGCCATTTGAGCCGACTGATGGGACTATCCGTATGATTCATCATGGTGCAGCTTTGCCATCACGCAAGCTGGAATTGATGATTGAAACCATGCGTTTTCTAGATGACAGATTTTATCTTGATATTATGCTCATGCCAAATTCACAGAGTTATCTCGAAGAATTGAAAGAATTGGCTAAAGGCGTTCGTGGAATTCAATTTCTTCCTACGGTGTCAATGAACGAGCTACCGGACTTTTGTAATGCTTATGATGTGGGGATATTTCTTTTGCCACCAGCAAATTTTAATTATAACCATGCGTTGCCAAATAAATTTTTTGAATTTATACAAGCAAGACTATGCGTTGCAATTGGGCCATCTCCAGAAATGGCATCTCTGGTAAGTAAATATGATTGTGGCGTAATTGCAAAGGAATTCACGCCTGAAGCATTAGCACACGAACTTAATCAGCTTACGTCCGAGAAAGTGGCTTATTACAAACAGCGTGCAGACGTTGCGGCTCATGATTTATGTTTTGAGCAAAATGCAAAGGTCATACTGGGCGTGATTGAGCAAGCATTGGCGGCCTAAACTTACTCTGAGGATTTTGGATTAATGTGTGGAATTTCAGATTTTATGGCCTTTTATAATCTTGGTGCAAAAGAATGCACTCAGATGACCAATATAATCCGGCATCGCGGGCCGGATGATGAGGGATTTGTGTTTTTTCAAGATTTATCCACTCTGCCTCGAGTTTGTGGAGCGCGAGATACTCCGGATGATGCTTATCAGGCGCAAATCGCTTATGCCCCAAAAGAAAACCATGAATCGGCCATTCTGTTGCCAAAACTGGCCATTTTTGAAGAGGAAGTTGCGCTGCGTCAGAAGATCGCCGCCCGCTACGCCACCCTATTTGCGTCACTGCGAGCCGAAGGCGACGCGGCAATCCAGCCCCCCCACATCGAACCCCATAACACCAGCGTCTACGCCCAATACACTATTCTGGTGAATGGAGGAGAAACGCTGCAGGCAAAACTGACAGCCGCAGGCATTCCGACGGCAGTGCATTACCCGATCCCACTCAATAAACAACCTGCGGTGGCGGATCAGGCCGCAATATTGCCCGTGGGTGATGAAGTGGCGCAGCAAGTCATCAGCTTGCCGATGGGGCCATATCTGCAATCGACAGACCAAGTCGCGATAGCGAATTTATTGGGGAATGGGCCATTGCAGTGAATGTCATTCGTGCGGTTCTTGCACATTTCCACCGCAGCTCTTTTGCCAAAGACACAGCTATACTGACGTTGGGTACGTTCCTGGCTCAATTGTTTGGTATTGCTGCCATGCCCGTCATGTCCCGGCTTTATTCGCCCGCTGACTTTGGTCAGTTAGCCGTTTTTGCGGCGGTGGTTGGCATTACGGCTACCGCTGTCACCCTTCGTTATGAGGCGACCATCCTCTTGCCCAGAGAGGAAAGCCAATCAACCGATTTAACTCTATTAAGTTTGGCATTGGCTTTGTGCCTCGGTGTCATGTTGAGTGTGTTGGCTTGGGTGGCCCCAGAAGAAATCAAGGTATGGCTGGGTATTAACGCCCTAGGCGATTGGTTTCCTGTCGCTGTGTTAGCTGGTATTGGCTCAGCGGTCGTCGCAATCGGGGCCAATTGGCTTAATCGCCAGCGGGCTTACATGCAAATGACCAAGCAACGCGTCATTCAGAGTTTTGTGGCGGTTGCTTTGGGTGTGGGTCTGGGCCTTGGCGGAAACGCAGCAGGCCTTGTCATTGCACAAATTGTTGCCTTGCTGGTCACCAGTTTGACCATCATGATGCAGATCAGGCCACTGCTTCGGCACTGGAGTTCGCAGGCGGCTGTTGCCGTTGCGCGTCAGCACCGTGCTGCACCCAAGTTTTTGCTGCCAACAGCTCTACTGGATGTGGTCACCATGCAGTTGCCGGTCTTGCTCATTACGGCGTGGTTCAGCAGTGATTCGGCGGGGCAGTTCAGCATGGCTTGGCGCATATTGGCGCTGCCTATGTCTTTGATTGGCGGTGCCGTCGGGCTAGTATTTTTTCAACGTTTTTCAAAGGTGTGGCCCGATGTGCCGGCGGCGCGCCGGTTGCTGTTTAAAACCTGGAAAATCCTGACCTTGGCGGGTCTGCTGCCCACGATGGTCGTGATGGTCTTTGGTGAGTCGATCTTTACTTTTGTGCTCGGTGAGGCTTGGCGTGAAGCCGGTGTCATGGCCGCCGTTATGGCCCCCATGTTGCTGGCCATGTTGGTCAGCTCGCCGACATCTTCATCCTTTCTGGTGCTTGGGCTACAAAAATACAGTCTTTATTTTGGCGTGGCATTTATTACTTATCGGACGGGTTGTCTGTATTTTGGCGTGATTAAAGGAAACGTTTTTCTCGGTCTTGCTGCTTGGGTTTTATGTGAGTTGAGCGCGATTATTATCTACAATATAATTGTTATTCGTCGAATGAAGTAATATGAAATCTATAGATGTTAAATCAATATACAATGAAAAATATTTTCTTGAGGCTGTTGATGGTTACAAGGAATTTTCAGAATTTGACGGATCGTTTGGTTCGTTATTTGAGCGATATAAGAGAAATGTAAATATCCTTGAGCTTAGGCCTCAACACAAATATCTTGAAATTGGCTGTGGACGAGGTGAGATTTGTATTTGGCATGGTTTGAATGGGGGTATTGCCAAGGGCGTTGATTATTCGGCGGATGCAATTAATTTGGCTAAATCAAAAGCTAAGATATTAGACTCTTCTGTTGAATTTGTGGAGGCCTCTTTTGGTACGTTACTAGAGCCGGATAATTATTACGATCGAATTCTTGCATCTGAATTCATTGAACACATTTCAAAGATTGAAGGTGTAGATTTCTTTAAGGTTGCATACTCAGCTTTGAAGCCAGGCGGGAAGCTTCTAGTTTACACAATGCCCAATACGTTGCAGCGTTGTTATGGTTATCCGATAATGAGGATATGGGCCTTCATCAAAGGTAAACGTTTACCAAAAAAGCAAGATGATACTTTGTCTGAGCATTACAAGCTTTATCATCTTAATGAACAAAATTATTTTGAGTTGAAGCACTCTGCATTAAGGGTTGGCTTCAAGAGGTTTGTGGTCGGATACGACATTGAGAGTGTCAAAAATAAAAGTGGCATTAAAAATTTGATATTGAAGTTTATTGAGATTACGCCGTTACGGCACTTGTTATTTTCAAATTTGTATTTGCTGGCTGAAAAGTGAATCTTTTCATCATTCCATCCTGGTATCCCAATCCGCTCCAGCCGATTGCTGGCATCTTTACGCGTGAGCAGGCTGAGGCATTGGCTGACTTGGCGCCTGATGTGCGTGTCATGGTCAGTACCTGGGGGCATGACGCGGGTGGCATGGCAGTTCGGCTGGTTAGACAGTCGTTGACTGCCATGCAATGGCGCTTGGCGCAGCACGGTGATCAGATCACTTTGCGCAATGGTGTGCACGAGATATTCAATCCAGCATTGACTTGGTCGTATCGACTGCCTTTTGGCGGCACTCGTTGTTTGCTGGCGGTTAATCGGAAAAACTTGCGATTGGCGATCAAAACCTATGGTGGGGTTGATCTCATGCATGCCCATGTCAGTTACCCCGCTGGTTATGTGGCATCGGTGTTGTCTCGCGAATTTGGAATTCCGTATGTGTTGACAGAACACATGGGCCCTTTTCCATTTCCGTCCTTGATGCGGCAAGGCCGTCCAATGCCTGAAATTGATCAGGCTTTTGCGGCTGCTGCCGCAGCGATAGCGGTTAGCCCTTCGCTAGCTGGAAGAATCGCATCCTTTGGTTATGTCGCGCCCTGTGTGATTCCGAATGTGGTGGATGAGCGGCGCTTTGCGCCTGGTGCGCCATGCGCTGACAAGTTTGTTTTTTTTACGCTGTGCGGCCTGACTGATCAAAAGGGCATCGACCATCTATTGCAAGCCATCGCCCAATGGAACCCATCGCCGGACCGCTTTGAATTCCGTATCGGTGGGGATGGTCCCATGCGCACTGCCTACCAGTCTTTGGCACAGCAGTTGGGTGTGGCTGATCGTGTGCATTGGCTCGGAGCGGTGAGTCGGGAAGATGCCCCGCAATTGTTCAGGGACTGCCATGTTTACGTGATGCCGTCGCGTCATGAAACTTTTGGTGTGGTCTTCGTCGAGGCCATCGCTACCGGCAAGCCCGTCATCGCCACCCGCTGCGGGGGACCAGAATCTATTGTGAACGACATCAATGGCGTGCTCGTGGATGTGGGTGATGTTTCTGGGCTGGCCGCAGCAATGCAAGCCATGGCCCGTAACTGGGATCAATTCAGTTTACTGGCTATACGTAAAGACTTTGAGCAGCGCTTCTCACGCCCCGCTGTGGTGGATCAATTGTTGTCGCTTTACCGGCGCGTTTTAAAGAAGGCCTGACCATGTGCGGCATCATTGGCGGCTGGTTGCCACAACCGGTTCATTCCATTTCACCGGCTTTTGATACCGGTCTGGCACTGTTAAGACACCGTGGCCCAAACGACCAGGGTTTGGAGCGATTTGACCGTGAAGGTGGACAAGCGGTGCTGGGCCACACGCGCCTGTCGATCATTGACCTGAGCGCTGGCGGCCATCAGCCCATGACGAGCCGTGATGGCCGCTATGCGTTGATTTTCAACGGTGAAATTTATAACTACAAAGAACTACGGCAAGAGTTGCAAACGCTTGGCCATCAGTTTGCGTCCGTCTCTGATACCGAAGTGCTGCTTACCAGTTGGATCACTTGGGGCCAGCAGTGCTTGGCGCGTTTGCGCGGCATGTTTGCTTTTGTCGTGTACGACAAACTGGCCGGTAAGCTGGTGTGCGTGCGCGATGCGTTTGGTATCAAGCCGTTCTTTTACCAGTGGGGTGCAAACGGTTTTTTGTTTGCGTCCGAGGTGCCAGCCTTACTGGCTCTGCTACCGCAGCGACCGGGCTTGAACTTGCAGCGTGCGTACGATTATCTGGTGGGCGGCAGCTACGATGACTGTGCCGACACCTTCTTTGACGGCATTCAGCAACTTCTGCCCGGTCATGTGCTCACCCTGGATTTGCAGCAGCAAAGCGCACCAACGCTGGTGCGTTGGTGGTGGCCCAGCGTGGTCGAGCGCACCGATGTGTCATTTGCCGATGCAGCCGACCAACTGCGCACCATGTTCCTGGACAACATTCGTCTGCACTTGCGCAGCGATGTGCCATTGGGTGCCGCATTGTCGGGCGGTGTTGACTCCTCAGCTGTGGTTTGCGCCATGCGCCATGTGGCGCCCGACATGCCTATCCACACCTTCACCTACGTGGCCAGAGGGTCTGATGTGGATGAAGAGCACTGGGCTGACTTGGTTAACGCTCATGTTGGTGCCATTGCGCACAAGGTGATGGTGAAACCTGAAGAGTTGGTCACCGACCTGGACGACATGATTCAGGCGCAGGGCGAGCCGTTTGGCAGCACCAGCATTTATGCCCAATACCGTGTGTTCAAGCTGGCACACGAGCATGGTGTGACGGTGACGCTGGACGGGCAGGGGGCTGATGAAATGCTGGCGGGCTACAACGGCTACCCCGGTCCCCGCATGCGCAGCATGCTGGAAAAGGGAGAGGTGTTGGACCTTGTCAGATTCCTTAGAAAGTGGTCCCAGTGGCCGGGGCGTTCCATCAGACACGGAGCGAAGGCATGCATCGCGCAATTTTTGCCACAACAGTTGCGCAATACTGCGCACAAGCTGATGGGCAATAAACCGGCACCGGCATGGCTGAATATTCCCGTACTTGAGGCCGCTGGTGTTGTGCGAGCATTCCCCGACATGATGCAACTGGAAGACAGCCCTGCCGGGCGGCGTCTGGTGGCAACCCTTCGCCAAACCTTGGCTGGGCAAGGTCTGAATGCCTTGCTGCGCCACGGTGACCGCAACTCGATGCGCTGGTCGGTGGAAAGCCGAGTCCCATTCCTGACCACAGACATGGCCGAGTTTCTACTGCGCCTGCCTGAACACTATCTCCTTTCGGCTCAAGGTGAGACCAAGCACATCTTCCGTGCCGCAATGCGTGGCATCGTGCCTGACGCCATCCTTGACCGGAAGGATAAGGTAGGCTTTTCTACCCCGGAGCGAGCTTGGTTGAAGCAGTTGGAAGGGCAAGTCATGACCTGGCTACAGGCCGCAGAGTCGTTGCCATTCCTGAATGCAATTGAGTGCCGCCATGAGGTCCAAGCCATGATAGATGGCAAAAAGCCGTTCAGCTTCCAAGCTTGGCGCTTGATCAATTTTTGTCGCTGGGTGCAAGTCTTTGAAGCGCGTGTTGGTAAATAAAGGGAGGAAATTTTGAAGATAGTCACCATCATCGGCGCCAGGCCGCAGTTCATCAAAGCCGCCACGGTTTCGCGCGCAATTGCGGCGCGCCCAGACATTAGCGAGGTGCTGGTCCATACCGGCCAGCACTACGACGCTAATATGTCCGACATCTTTTTTGAGCAGATGGCGATCCCCAAACCCAATTACCACCTCGCGGTATAGGCGGCGGCACGCACGGTGCAATGACCGGGCGGCAGTTGGAAAAGATTGAAGAGGTGTTGCTGACCGAAAAGCCCGATTGGGTCCTGGTCTATGGCGACACCAATTCCACCCTGGCCGGTGCGCTGGCTGCTGCCAAGCTCCACATTCCGGCGGTACACGTTGAAGCTGGCCTGCGTTCGTTCAACCGTCGCATGCCAGAAGAAATCAACCGTGTGCTGACCGATCACGTTTCAATCCTGCTGTTTGCCCCCACTGAAACAGCACGCAAAAACCTGCTGTCCGCGGGCTGATTGTCAAGAACTGTTTCCGAAGTCTCAGCCAGCGACCACCCTTGCAGTGGCAAGAGTCGCTGCAATGTGGCGCTGCTGGGACTCATGCATATCCGGCCCCATCGGCAAACTCAGCACCCGTGACGCCACTGCCGTTGCCACCGGACAGCAGTCCGAGCCGCCGAGGTGCTGATAGGCGGGCTGCCGGTTCAGAGGTACGGGGTAGTGCACGGCGGTCGGGATGCCCGCCTCCTTTAGCCGTTCCTGCACCCGCCCTCGTTCATCCAGGAACACCGTGTACTGGGCAAATACGCTGGTTCGACCCGAGCGTTGTTGAACTCTTTCGATGCCAGCCTCGTCCATGAGCTGGTTGTACCGTTGCCCGATGGCCATGCGCTGCTCCAATTCCCAGCCAAAACGCTCCAGTTTGGCAAGCACGATAGCGCATTGCAAAGTGTCCATTCGTCCGCCCACGCCGATACGGGTGTGGACGTAACGCCCGCTCTGGCCGTGCACTCGGATTTCACGGCAGGCTTGCGCGAGGGCATCATCGCTGGTGAAAATCGCGCCGCCGTCGCCATAGCAGCCCAAGGGCTTGCTCGGAAAGAAGCTGGTGCAACCGAAGGTGCTCAGGTTGCAGCTCCTGCGGCTCTTGTAACTTGCGCCAAAACTCTGCGCCGCATCCTCCATCACCGCGATACCGCCATGGCGCGCGGCAATCACGTTGATTTCGTCCATGTCGGCGACCTGGCCATACAGGCTCACCGGCATGATGGCTTTGGTGCGCGGAGTGATCGCCGCTTCCATCTTCGTCACGTCAACGTTGCAGGTGTCGGATTCGATGTCGACGAAGACCGGCCTGGCGCCGGCCAGCACGATCATCTCCGCCGTCGCGGCGAAGGTGAACGGGGTGGTGATGACTTCATCGCCCGGGCCAACGCCCAGGGCCATCAAACTGATGAGAAGCGCCTCGGTGCCACTGGCCACTGTGATGCAATGTCTGACTCCGACGTAGCTGGCGAGCTTTTCCTCAAGTTCAAAGACCTCCGGCCCCATGATGTATTGGCCATGCTCCAAAACGCGCCGGATTCTTTCCTCGATTTGCGGCTGCAGCGCCCGGTACTGGGCTTTCAGATCGATGAACGGCATCATGGATTGAGGCATACACAATTTCCGCTCCGTAGCTGGTAGGTTTTGCCCGAGTGCGGGCACTTGGTCTCGGCGCTGCCCTGCAGTGGCAAATCCAGACGTTCGCCAAACTCGCTCATCCAACCTATTTGCCGTGCTGGCACGCCGGCCATTAGCGCGTAGGGCTTGACGTCGCGATTGACCACAGCTCCGGCGGCAACAAAGGCGTATTCGCCAATCCTGACGCCGCACACCACGGTGCAGTTGGCGCCTAGCGTGGCGCCACGCTTGACGAGGGTGTCGCGGTACTGATCCTTGCGACTCACTGCGGAGCGCGGGTTGTACACATTGGTGAAAACCACGCTGGGGCCGCAAAAAACATCGTCCTCAAGCGTGACATTGTCGTAAACGCTGACGTTATTCTGAATCTTGACGTCGTCTCCAATAAGCACTCGATTGCCCACAAATACGCCTTGACCCAAGGAACAATTGCGGCCGATCCTGGCACCGCCGCAGACATGCACCCAGTGCCAGATTCGCGTGCCCTCGCCAATCTGAGCGCCTTCGTCGACGATGGCCGTGGGGTGGGCGGTGAAAGTCATAGCGCTGAGGATTTTAGAAAGGGATGGTAGTCCCCGGTGCGCCCCAGGGGAGTCGCCGTGCGGATGGTGGCCACCGTTTCGATTGCAACGCGATTTTCTTCAAGACCGAATCCGCGTCCGACAAGCACCTCCTGATAGCTGCGCGTGTGCAGGTCGGTAAAGCCTTCCGAGAATTCAATCTCGTTCCCATCGAGGGTGATGCAGCGGTACGTGCGCTGCCCCTTGGCGCGCAGTTCATGCGGCACATCATCTACGTCCACCGACAGGAACCAGCGCACACGGGCACGCTCGTATTCCAGAAAACCTGCAGCCTTGGTGTCAGAGAGGTGATGAACCTGGTTCGCCTGCAGAGCGCCAAACACAAAATGCAGCATGTCGAAAAAATGCACACCAATGTTCGTGGCGATCCCGCCCGATTTCTTGATGTCACTCTTCCATGATTGCAAATACCAGTGCCCCCGAGATGTGACATACGTGAGTTCGACGTCATGCTTGGCAGCAACGGCCTGACCGCGAGTTTGATCCCTGAGCGCAATGATCGCGTCGTGCAGCCTGAGTTGCAGGATGGTGTTGATCTTGCAGCCAGTCTCCCGCTCGATGTCCAGCAGACCGTCAATGTTCCAGGGATTGAGAACCAGGGGTTTCTCGCAGATGACATGCGCGCCCGATCGAAGAGCAAAGCGCATGTGCGAGTCATGCAGATAGTTGGGCGAACAAATGGAAACATAGTTGACTGCGTCGGCGCTCTTCGATCGACGCAGTTTGTCAATGTGCCGATCAAACCGCTCAAATTCGGTGAAGAAATCCGCGTCCGGGAAGTAACTGTCGAGGACCCCGACGGAATCCCTTGGATCAAGCGCGGCAACAAGGCGGTTGCCGGTGTCCTTGATGGCTCGCAGGTGGCGGGGCGCGACATAGCCGGCAACTCCAATAAGGGCAAAGTTCGTCATGGCGCGTCCACCTTGCGGGCAGTCTTTGATCTCGTAGCGAGCGTCCCAGTCCTTGTCGCAGCCATGACTATCTTTCAATCGTGCCACGCCAGGCCGCAAGGTACCGATCCAGCACATTGGCGCGGGTGAACTGGACGCCAACTTTCGCCGCACCTTCTGTCAGGGCAGCCCAGGCACTCTTGCTCCGCAGTGATTCTCCGTCTCGACCCACCATGCCATGCTGTTTCGGGTCGTACACCATGCCGCAGTGATGTCGCCGGACAAATTCTGCGAGTTCGGTCAGGTGCGAGGACACGATGAGCGGGACACCGCGCGATAACGCCTCCGCCGCCTTGGTCGAAAAAAAGTTGCATCTCATTTTGAAACTGACGAAATAGCTATCATCAGCAAGCCGGCCGGGTATCACCAAAGCAAGCAAGCTGTCGTAGAAGTCCGCCATTTCCTCGTACCGGTATGTCCGGCAATCCATTTGCGCGAATCGCGCGTGCGCTGGCGTCGCCAGCTTCGGCGATGTATCTGGAACACTGTGCAGCATCTCAATGAGCAGTGACGCGTCGTTCCAGTCGCCCACCGAGCCCGCGTAGCCGACATGCCTGCTTTCCCAGCGCCGCTCGAAGGCAACGCTCCAATCCGCCTCACGACCCAGGCCATAGATCGGCGCATAGGTGACCGGCACGCCCGATTCCTTTTGAATCCGGTCGCGCGCGTACTCGAGCGGCAGGAACGACAGGTCCGCGCTTCGCAACAGTTCATGTTCCCATTGTTTCGCAAAACCGAACAGGAGATGGCCGACAAAGCCACGGGTCAGGGGAATCTCCTCGGGAAAAATACTTCGCATGTCGAATGAAACTCGCACGAAGTACTCGGGGCCAGCCTTCGACTTGATTTCCAATCCGAGTTGGGTGGCGTAATAACTGCGCCCATGAATGATAGTTTTCCTTCCTTTCTGAAGTTTCAGGATGCTCAAGACTCTGCCGGCGATCCAGCGCAGAACAAGACGGCGCACCGGAAACGACAGCAAGCCGCCGTTGGTGATCGGGGTCAGCAGAAAGTGGAACCGGATGCCCGACCTTGCGCATCGCTCCTGAAGCTGCCGGATGCCATCGTTGCGAAGAAGCAGAAACTTGAGGTAGGACAGGATGGGGATCGCCGCGATCCAGCTGACGTCGTAGCCCTGATGTGACAGGTCGGCGGCGGGCTCGAGCAATTGCGAGCGGTGCAGCCCGTCGATCGATGGGAAGTCGGTGCTTATGAACACCACGGAAAAATCCGGACCTGCTTTCTTGTTGCCGGTGAACGACCCAGAATCACTCATCGCAGAATACTAGCGCACTGCTTGGCATCGTCTTGATGCCCATGCCGTGGTGACATTTGTCATGTAGAGTCCAAGGAAAGTCAGTCGGCGACGTCAACGGGACTCGCAGGAGAACCTCGAGGTCGAAGGCTTCAGCAATGTCTCCAGCAAGTTTCGAATCACGGTCAGATTGCCCGGCCTGCGGCGCGCTTGGGCGGCCGGCGTTCAGTCGTTCCTATGGCGATCCGACCTTGCGCGCCGCGCTCGTCGCCTTTTATTCCGAAGTCGGCGGCCTCGACTACTCGTGGCTCGAAGGCGCTCGATACAGCGTATCCAACTGCCCAGAATGCAGCACCTGGTTTCAATCGTCAATTCCCGCCGAGGCCATGCTCGGAAAACTGTACGAGGAATGGATCGATCCGGACAAGGCCCGGCTTCGTTTTCATGATGAGCTTGCTGCCCACGTGCATTTGGCCCGCGCTCGCGAGGTGCAGATTGCGTTTTCACTCTCCTCTGCTGGCGCGCCGCGCGTTGCGCTCGATTACGGCTGCGGCTGGGGTGAATGGGGGCGCATGATTCAGGCCTTTGGCCATGAGGCTTGGGGTACCGAGCTATCGCAGACGCGACGCGAGTACGCACTTGGCCATGGCATACGCGCCGTTTCCGAGGCGGAACTGCCGGATGGGCACTTCGGACAGATCAATCTGGATCAAGTGCTGGAACACCTGCCAGATCCAGGCACCTGCCTGCGAATGCTCGCACGCAAACTCCATCCTGCGGGGAGTTTGCGTATGGCGGTCCCGCATGCGGCGCGTGTCTCGCGAGCCCTGCGGAACTTCGACCGTGAACTCACGCGCCCTCGACTGGGCGCGCTGAACGCCATCGCGCCGCTTGAGCATCTCAACGCTTTCACGACGACCAGACTCCTGCAACTTGCATCAAGCTGCGGGCTCGCCAGGATCAAGCCGCAATGGTTCGCGCTGTTTCGCTCGTTGGTTTTCCCGCCCGGCATTCGCGGCAAACTCGTCACCTTCATCCGCCCCTTCTATCTCCGAAGTTCCTACACCACCCATCTATTCTTTCGGCGACGGCCCGGGCCCGTTGCCCGGCGCCGCGAAGCCACCCTCAGACCCCTTCCAGACTGACCCCCACCTTGCCGCCAGCCTCGACGATGTCGCGCCAGGTCTGCGGGTCGATCACTATGCCGCTCTGTGAGCGCTCGGCACGTGCCGAGCGCTCCGGTTCACCGGCCAGGCGCACGCCGTCGCCGTCGGGCGCAGCGGGGCCTTGCTTGAGCCAGTCGACGAAGGCCAGCGCTTCCTGCTGAAACGCCGCTTGGGTGCCGAGCCGGGCCGGATCAATGACCACGGTCAACATACCGTTCAGCACGGCCGAACCAGGCTGCGCGGGCCGATGCCAGGTGCCGCTGCCGGTCAGCGCGCCGCCCAGCAGCTCGCAGGCGACCGCCAGGCCATAGCCTTTGTGTTCGCCGAATGCGCGCAGCGCACCGAGCAGTCCGTTGGATTGCGGCACCACCACGACACCAGGGTCGGTCGTGGGCAGGCCGTTTTCATCGATCAGCAGGCCGGGCTCGACCTGCTCGCCGCGGTTGTGCGCGACCCGCATCTTGCCCTGGGCCACGCGGCTGGTCGCGAAGTCAAGAACAAAGGGCTCGCGCCCCTTGAGCGGAATGCCGATGCAGCAGGGGTTGGTGCCGAAGCGGCCGTCGGCGCCGCCCCAGGGTGCCACGATGGGGCGCGACAGGACGTTGACGAAATGCAAGGACACCATACCCTCGGCCACCGCCATTTCGGCGAAATGGCCGATGCGGCCCAGGTGATGCGCCTGGGCCAGCGTCATGATGCAACTGCCATGCTCACGGGCGCGCGTCAGCGCCATACGCATGGCCTGTTCGCCAACCACCTGTCCATAACCACGCTGGCCGTCCAGCACCAGCAGCGAGCCACTGTCGAGCCGGATCTGCAACTGGGCGTTGGGCAGAAGTCCGCCTTCCTGCACCGCGGCGACGTAGCGCGGCAACATGCCCACGCCGTGCGAATCGTGGCCGCTCAAGTTGGCCAGCACCAGGTTGCCCGCCACGATGCGGGCCTCGTCGCTGTGGCTGCCGGCCGCGCGCAGCACCTGCGCGACGGCATCTTCCAGCTTGGCTGCGGTTAGGGTCTTGTCCACGGTCCCTTGCAGCTACATCACCGCGCCGAGCTGCCAGGGAACAAACTCGTTCTGCCCGTAGCCATGCTGCTCGCTCTTGCTCGCCTGGCCCGAGGCGGTGGCAAGCACCATCTCGAAAATGCGCTGTCCCATGTCCTGCACCGAGCAATTGCCGTCGATGATCTCGCCGCAGTTGATGTCCATGTCGTCCTGCTGCCGCTGCCACAGCGCGCTGTTGGTGGCAAGCTTCAGTGACGGCGATGGGGCGCAGCCGTAGGCCGAGCCGCGTCCCGTGGTGAAGCAGATCAGATTCGCGCCGCCCGCCACCTGGCCGGTCGCGCTGACCGGGTCGTAGCCCGGCGTGTCCATGTAGACGAAGCCGTTCGCCGTAACCGGCTCGGCGTACTCGTAGACCGCCTGCAGATTCGAGGTGCCGCCCTTGGCGACCGCGCCCAGCGATTTTTCGAGAATGGTGGTGAGCCCGCCGGCCTTGTTGCCGGGCGTGGGGTTGTTGTTCATCTCGCCGCCGTTGATGCGGGTGTAATGCTCCCACCATTTCAGCCGCGCAAGCAGTTTTTCGCCGACTTCCCGCGACACGGCGCGCCGCGTCAGCAGGTGCTCGGCGCCGTAGATCTCGGGCGTTTCGCTCAGGATCGCGGTGCCGCCATGGGCCACCAGCAGGTCCACCGCCGCGCCCAGCGCCGGGTTCGCGCTGATGCCGCTGTAGCCGTCGGAGCCGCCGCATTGCAGGCCGATCATGATGTGCGCGGCGCTGCACGGTTCGCGCCTGGAGCGGTTCGCGCCAGGCAGCATCTGGCGGACCAGGGCGATGCCGCGCTCGATCGTCTTGCGCGTGCCGCCGCTGTCCTGGATGTTGAACACCTGCAGCGTTTCGCCTTCGCGCAGGCTGCTGTGCGCCAGCCAGGCGTTGATTTGATTCGACTCGCAGCCGAGCCCGACCACCAGCACGGCGGCAAAGTTGGCGTGCGTCGCGTAGCCGGCCAGGGTGCGCTGCAGCACCTGCATGCCCAGGCCTTCGGTGTCCATGCCGCAACCGGTGCCGTGCGTCAGTGCCACCACGCCGTCGACATGGGGGAAGTCGGCCAACGCCTGCGGATTGATATGGCGTGAAAAATGGTCGGCAATGGCCCTGGCCACGGTCGCCGAGCAGTTGACGCTGGACAGGATGCCGATGTAGTTGCGGGTGGCGACGCGCCCGTCGTCTCGCTTGATGCCCATGAAGTTCGCCAGCCGCGGCTCTGTCACCGGTTTGACGTCGGCACCGAAGGCGTAGTCGCGCTCGAAATTGCCCTGGTCCGGGCCCATGTCCAGGTTGTGGCTGTGCACATGCTCGCCTGCGGCAATCGGCTTGCTGGCAAATCCGACGATCTGGTTGTAGCGCCGCACCGGCGCGCCGGCCTCGATCGCGCGCAGCGCGAGCTTGTGGCCAGCCGGGATCAGGCCGCGCACCGTGACGCCTTCGGCCAGGGTGCCGCCCACCAGTTGCCGGCGCGCAATCAGCACGTCGTCATTGGGGTGCAGCTTGATGAAAGGCGCCATGAGCCGATGGTATCAAGTGCGGGTCATCGTGGCCGGGCAGGGACGGTGAAGGACACATAATGTGCGTTGCCGCGCCAGCGCGGAAATGGCATCGATCAAAGGGACCCCATGAGATTGCAAGGAAAAACCGCCCTGGTGACGGCCGCCGGGCAGGGCATCGGGCGCGCCACGGCGCTGGCCATGGCCGCCGAAGGCGCCAGCGTCTGGGCCACCGACGTCAAGCCCGAGCTGCTGGCAAGTTACCAGGGCGTGGCCAACGTGCAGACGGCGCTGCTTGACGTCCTGGACAAGGCGGCGATTCATGCGCTGGTGGCGCGCCTGCCGGCGCTTGACATTCTGTTCAACTGCGCCGGATTTGTTCACAACGGCAACATCCTGCAGGCAACCGACGCGGAATGGGACTTTGCCTTCAATCTCAACGTGCGTTCGCAGTTTTGGGCGATTCAGGCCGTCCTGCCGGGGATGCTGGCCAAAGGGGGCGGAAGCATCATCAACATGGCCAGCGTCGCCAGCAGTGTGCGCGGCCTGCCGAACCGCTTTGTTTATGGCGCCAGCAAGGCGGCGGTGATAGGGTTGACGAAAGCCGTCGCGGCCGATTTTGTGACGCAGGGCATACGCTGCAACGCCATCTGCCCCGGCACGGTGGATACACCTTCGCTGCAGGACCGCATCAACGCCTACGACGATCCGGAGCAGGCGCGCAAGAACTTCATCGCACGCCAGCCGATGGGGCGCCTCGCGCAGGCGCACGAGATTGCGCCGCTGGTGGTGTTTCTGGCCAGCGATGAAGCCGCCTTTGCCACCGGCAACGCCTACGCGATTGACGGTGGCATGACGATATGAACCAGCTCGATCTGCAGGGGCGCCACGCCGTCATCACGGGGGGCGCCACCGGGCTCGGGTTTGCCATTGCCAGGCGCATGCTCGACAGCGGCGCCCGCGTCACGCTGTGGGACCGCGACGCGGCCGGGCTGGATCGGGCCAGCGCTGAACTTGGCGGCGCGGTCGCTGCGGTGCGGGTCGATGTCAGCCAGCATGGTCAGGTCGTCGCGGCAGTGCAGAAGACGCGCGAGCTTCATGCCGTGGTTGACCTGCTGGTCAACAGCGCCGGCATCACCGGCCCCAACACCAAACTTTGGGACTATCCGGTGGCCGATTGGCAAGCCGTGATGCAGGTCAACTTGAACGGCCTGTTCTTCTGCTGCCGCGAACTGGTGCCGCTGATGCGCGAAGCCGGCTACGGCCGCATCGTCAACATCGCGTCGGTCGCCGGCAAGGAAGGCAACCCGAACGCCAGCGCCTACAGCGCCAGCAAGGCGGCGGTGATTGCCCTGACCAAGTCGCTGGGCAAGGAACTCGCTGACACCGGAATCCGTGTCAACTGCGTGACGCCGGCGGCGGTGCGGACGGCGATTTTCGATCAGATGACGCCCGAGCACATCGCCTTCATGCTGTCCAAGATTCCGATGGGGCGCTTTGGCACGCCCGACGAAGTGGCCGCCCTGGTGTGCTGGCTTTGCACCGAGGAATGCTCGTTTGCAACCGGGGCTGTGTTCGACCTGTCGGGCGGGCGCTCGACCTACTGATCACCCACGCATAAAACTGGAAAGGCAAGAAACATGAAACTCGTTCGCTTCGGCAACTCCGGCAGGGAAAAGCCGGGTTTGATCGATGCCGAGGGCAAGCTGCGCGACTTGAGCGCCGTGGTCCAGGACATCGACCCGGATCAGCTCTCGGATGCGGCGCTGGCCAGGCTGCGCAAGCTCAAAACCGACAAGCTGCCGCTGGTCAGGGGTTCGCCACGCCTAGGCTGCCCGGTGGCTGCGGTCAGCAAGTTCATCGCCATCGGCTTGAACTACTCAGACCATGCCGCTGAAACCGGCGCCGCCATCCCGAAGGAGCCGATCGTCTTCATGAAGGCCACCACCTGCATCCAGGGCGCGAACGACCCGGTGATGTTGCCAAGGGGCTCGGTCAAAACCGACTGGGAGGTCGAGCTTGGCGTGGTGATTGGCAAGCGCGCCCGCTATGTATCGCAAAGAGCGGCGCTCGACCATGTGGCGGGCTACTGCACCATCAACGATGTGAGCGAGCGCGAGTTCCAGATGGAGCGCGGCCCGCAATGGGACAAGGGCAAGGGTTGCGATACCTTCGGCCCGATCGGCCCCTGGCTGGTGACGCGCGACGAGATCACCAGCGTGCAAAGACTTTCGATGTGGCTGGACCTGAACGGCAAGCGCATGCAGACCGGCAGCACCCGAACCATGATCTTCGGCGTGGCTAAACTGGTCAGCTACGTCAGCGAGTTCATGACGCTGATGCCCGGCGACATCATCACCACCGGCACGCCGCCCGGCGTGGGTCTGGGCATGAAGCCGCCGCTGTACCTGAAAAAGGGCGACGTCATGACGCTCGGCATCGAAGGGCTGGGCCAGCAGCGCCAGCTCGTGGTGCCGTTCAAGCGTTGACGGTTAGCCCGTTTGGGCTGAGCCTGTCTCAAGTTCGTAGGAACGCACGCAGAATACGATGCGATTGACGCAGCCACCGTGGAGAGTCAGCCATGAAGAAAAACGTTTACGCTATTCATCCGATTCGCACTCAAGCCGATTACCAGGCCGCGCTGCGCTTGGTAGCGCCTTACTTTGATAGCGAACCCGAGCTGGACAGCAGCGCCGGCGCCCACTTCGAGGCCATGGTCACGCCGATCGAGGCTTACGAGGCAAAGCACTACCCCATCGCCGCCCCCGATCCGGTGGAAGCCATCAAGTTCCGCATGGAGCAGCAAGGGCTCAAGCCCAAAGACCTGGAGCCAATGATCGGGCAGCGCAACCGGGTCTATGAAGTGCTCAATGGCAAGAGGAAACTCACCATGGCCATGGTCTGGAAGCTGCACACCGGGCTCGGCATACCTGCGGAGAGCCTGATCCGGCCTTCGGCCTGAATGCCTGCTGGTGTGCGTTGCAAAGCCTCGACCGCGTTTGCATGAATCTTTATTCGTTCCTCATCACCCATGCCCGTCGTTGACATCGCCGCCCATCAGGCGCGGGCCAACCGTAGCCTGCACAAGGGCCGACAGACCAAGGCTGCCATCGTTGATGCGGCGCTGGGACTGGCGACGCAGATCGGTTTGGAGGGCTTGAGCATCGGCGCCTTGGCCGAGGTGACGAAGATGAGCAAGTCCGGCGTTTTTGCCCACTTCGGCTCGCGCGAGGAGCTGCAGATCTCCGTCATTCGCCAGTACTTTCACCGTTTTGAGGCCGAGGTCTCGTGTTTCGCGCGCCAAAGCCGAACAACTGTCTTGATGTTCCACCCGTTCCAGGAGTAAACGCCATGCCCAGCTACACGCCGCCGCTTCGCGACATGCAATTCGTCATGCATGAGGTGTTCAAGGTCTGCGATGACTTCAAGGACATGCCGCGGCACGCCGATGTCGACGCAGCCACCATCAACGCCGTGCTCGAAGAGGCTGGCAAGTTCGCCTCCGAGGTAACGCTGCCGCTGAACATCAGCGGCGACACCGAGGGTTGCAAGATTGATCACGCGACGCATGAAGTCACGGTGCCCAAGGGCTTCAAGGAGGCCTACGCAAAATTTGTCGAGGGCGGCTGGGCCGGGCTGAGCTGCGACCCCGATTTCGGCGGCCAGGGCCTGCCCCTGGTCGTGAATCAGTGTTTCCACGAGATGCTGAACGCGGTGAACCAGGCCTGGACCATGTACCCCGGACTGACCCACGGCGCCTACGCCGCTGTGCACGCCCACGGTACGGCCGAGCAGAAGCAGACCTACCTGCACAAGATGACCAGCGGCGAGTGGACCGGCACCATGTGCCTGACCGAACCCCATTGCGGCACCGACCTGGGCCTGATGCGGACCCGGGCCGAGGCGCAGGCCGATGGCAGCTTTCGGCTCACTGGCAACAAGATCTTCATCAGCGCCGGTGAACATGACATGGCGAGCAACATCGTGCATCTGGTGCTGGCGCGCCTCACCGACGCGCCACCCGGAATCAAGGGCGTCAGCCTGTTCCTGGTGCCGAAATTCAACGCCAACGCCGACGGCAGCCTCGGCTCACGCAATGGCATTTACTGCGGCGGCCTGGAACACAAGATGGGCATCCATGGCAACGCGACCTGCCAGATCGTGCTCGATGGCGCTGTCGGCACCATGGTCGGGCAACCCAACAAGGGCATGAACGCGATGTTCGTGATGATGAACGCGGCTCGCCTGGGTGTCGGCAACCAGTCGCTGGGCCTGACCGAAATGGCCTACCAGAACGCCCTGGCCTACGCCAAGGAACGGCTGCAAATGCGTTCCCTGTCCGGGCCGAAGGCGAAGGACAAGCCGGCTGACCCGATCATCGTGCACCCCGACGTGCGCAAGATGCTGTTGACGGCGCGGGCCTATGCCGAGGGCGGTCGCGCCCTGGCTATCTACTGCTCGGTGCTGCTGGAGAAGGAGCACTTTCACCCGGATGAGCGGGTGCGCAAGGACAGCGGCGAGATGTTGTCCCTGCTGACCCCGATCGTCAAGGCCTTCCTGACCGACAACGGCTGGATCGCAACCTCGGCCTGCCAGCAGGTGTTTGGCGGCCACGGCTACATCAAGGAATGGGGCATGGAGCAGTATGTGCGCGATGCCCGCATCAACATGATTTACGAAGGCACCAACACGATCCAGAGCCTGGACCTGCTGGGGCGCAAGGTCCTGGGCAACAACGGGGCCACGCTGAAGAAGTTCGGCCGGCTCATCGCGGCCTTGGTCGAGCAGGAGGGCGTGAACGAAAAGATGGCCGAGTTCATCAACCCCATCGCCTACCTGGGTGACCAGATGACGAAACTGACGACCGAGCTTGGTTTCAAGGGTTTCCAGAATGCCGACGAGGTTGGCGCGGCGGCAGTGGACTACCTGCGCGTGGCGGGCCATCTGGTGTTCGGCTATTTCTGGGCCCGGATGGCACAGGTCGCGCTGCGCGAAATCGCGGCCGGAAGCACGGATCCGTTTTACCAGGCCAAGTTGCAGACGGCGCGCTTCTATTTTGCGAAACTGTTCCCCGAGACGGCCTCCCTGATGCTGTCGGCCCGTGCTGGCGCCAAGGTGTTGATGGACACCGAAGCCGTGTTTGCCTAGCATCGTTGCTCCGTTTTGCTTTTCCGCTTTTCCCACCCCCCAACTCAATTTTTTCAGGAGATCTCAATGATCAAGCATCTGTTCACGGGCACGGCCCTCATGTTTTCCATGAGCGCGGCGTTCGCGCAAATGTCGCCGGTGGGCAATTGGCACAGCATCGACGACAAGACCAATGAGATCAAGTCCGAGATTGTGGTGAGCGAGACGGCCGGCGTGATCAGCGGCAAGATCACCAAGCTGCTGCGCAAGGAAGCCAAGCAGGATGCGGTCTGCGACGAATGCAGCGATGACCGCAAGGGCAAGCCCATGATCGGGCTGGAGATTATCCGTGGCGCGAAGAAGACCGAAGGCAAGGAGGTTTGGGAAGAGGGCAAGATCCTGGACCCGGAGAACGGCAAGACCTATACCCTGAGGCTCACGCCGATCGAAGGCGGCAAGAAACTTGAAGTGCGCGGCTCGGTCTTTGGCATCGGCCGCACCCAAACCTGGGTTCGCGTGCAGTGAGCAGGTCCCGATTTACCGTGAAGCGAGCGGCGGTGCTGGGCGCCGGCGTGATGGGCGCGCAGATCGCGGCCCATCTGGTTAACGTCAAGGTGCCGGTGCTGCTGTTTGACCTGCCGCCTAAGGAGGGGCCAAAGAACGGCATCGTGACCAAGGCAATTGAAGGGCTGAAGAAACTCAAGCCTTCGCCATTGGGTGTCGTCGATGACGCGTCGCTGATCGAGCCAGCGAATTACGAGGAACATCTGGGGCGCTTGCGCGACTGTGATCTGATCATCGAAGCAATCGCCGAGCGCATGGACTGGAAGCTCGACCTGTACCGCAAGATCGCCCCCTTTGTTGCGCCGCACGCCATCGTTGCTTCCAACACCTCGGGGCTGTCGATCAACCGGTTGGGTGAGGGCCTGCCAGAGGAGTTGAAGCCGCGTTTCTGCGGCATCCATTTCTTCAACCCGCCACGCTACATGTATCTGGTGGAATTGATTCGGACACCGGCGACCGACGCCGGCATGCTGGACGACCTCGAGACCTTTGTCACCAGCACGCTGGGCAAGGGCGTGGTGCGAGCCAAGGATTCACCCAACTTCATCGCGAATCGGGTCGGCGTGGCCGGCATGCTCGGCACCATGAAAGAGGTGGAGAAGTACCGGCTCGGTTTTGATGTTGTGGATGACCTGACCGGCAAACGGCTGGGCCGTGCCGGATCAGGAACCTTTCGCACCGCCGACGTGGTGGGGCTCGATACCCTGGGCCATGTCATCAAGACCCTGCAGGACAACCTGAGCCTGGAAAGCGACCCGTTCTTTGAAAGTTTTGCCACGCCAGCGGTGCTGAAGACGCTGATCGAGATGGGCAACCTCGGGCAGAAGACACAGGCTGGTTTCTACAAGAAGGTGGGCCGCGACATCCTGCAGTTCGACCTGGAAAAAGGGGACTATGTGGCGGCCGGGCAGAAGGCTGACGAGGTGTACGGCCGCATGCTGAAAAAGCCAGCGGGCGAGCGGCTCAAGTTGCTGCGCGAGAGTGAAGGCGCACCGGGCCGCTTCCTCTGGGCCATCCTGCGCAACAGCTTTCACTACGCCGCAGTCCATCTAGAGTCGATTGCCGAAACGGCGCGTGACGTCGATCTTTGCATGCGCTGGGGCTTCGGCACCCAGCAGGGACCGTTCGAGCTGTGGCAGGAGGCGGGCTGGAAGCAGGTCGCGCAATGGGTCCGGCAAGACATCGACGCCGGCAAGGCCCTGTGCCAGGCGCCGCTGCCGGACTGGGTGTTCAGCGGGCCGGTGGCCGAGTCGAATGGTGGTGCCGGGGGCGTTCATACAGCAGAGGGTTCCTGGAGCCCGTCAGCGGGCAGGTTTCTGCCACAACACAGTCCGCCGGTCTATGCACGGCAGCATTTCCGCGAGGCCGTGTTCGGCTCGAACCCCGCGCGTTTTCGAATCGCGGGCAAGACCCTGCACGAGGACGACGCGATCCGACTCTGGACGCTGGACGACCAGGTAGTGATTGCCAGCATCAAGAGCAAGATGCATGCGATCAGCCCGGACGTGGCCGAAGGCCTGTCGCTTGCCGTCGATCTGGCGGAGCGCGACTATCAGGGCGTGGTGATCTGGTCGGGCGAAGAGCCTTTCAGCGTCGGCGCCGACCTGCAAGCCATGCTGCCGGCCTTCATGATGTCCGGCGTGTCGGCGATCGACGAGGTCGAACACGAACTGCAGCGCATCATGCTGAAGCTGCGCTACGCCAACGTGCCGGTGGTCGCGGCGATTCGCGGCATGGCGCTCGGTGGCGGTTGCGAGATGGCCGTGTATTCGGCGCGGCGCGTCGCCGCGATGGAAAGTTACATCGGTCTGGTGGAGGTCGGTGTCGGCCTGGTGCCAGGCGCTGGCGGCTTGGCCTACATTGCGCGGCGCGCGGCCGAGAACGCAGCACTGAGCACCCACAAGGACCTGCTGCCGTTCCTGACCGAAGGTTTCACCGCTGCGGCGATGGCCAAGGTCGGAACGAGCGCCCTGGAATCGCGCAAGCTTGGCTACCTGCTGGAGAGCGACCTGATCGTTCCGAACAAGGATGAATTGCTGTTTGTCGCGATCAATGAGGTTCGCGCCATGCACCGCTCGGGCTACCGGCCGCCGCACCGGCGCCTGTTCCCGGTGGCCGGACGCAGCGGCAGCGCCACCATCAAGGGTTCGCTGGTCAACATGCGCGACGGCGGCTTCATCAGCGCGCATGATTTCCACATCGCCGGGCTGATCGCCAACGTGGTCTGCGGGGGTGAGGTGGACAGTGGCACCCTGGTCAGCGAGGAGTATCTGATGACTCTGGAGCGCCAGGCCTTCTGCTCGCTGCTGACTCACCCCAAGACGCAGGAGCGCATCATGGGCATGCTCGGCTCGGGCAAGCCGCTGCGCAACTAGGAGCGCAACATGAAACAGATCCAGGACGCCTACATCGTCGCTGCAACGCGCACCCCCATCGGCCGCTCGCACCGGGGCTTCTTTCGCAACACGCGGCCTGATGACTTGCTGGCGGCGGTGCTCAAGTCGGCGCTGGGCCAGGTCCCTGGCCTGGACCCGAAAGCCATCGAAGACCTTATCTGTGGCTGCGCCATTCCCGAGGCACAGCAGGGCCTGAACGTGGCGCGCATCGGCGCCGTGCTGGCCGGCTTGCCCAATAGCGTGGGTGGCATCACGGTGAACCGCTTTTGTGCCTCGGGCCTGTCCGCCGTGCAGATGGCGGCGGATCGCATCCGTGTCGGCGAGGCCGAGGTGATGATTGCCGCCGGCACCGAGAGCATGAGCATGGTGCCGATGATGGGTAACGCGCCGTCGTTGTCGCCCGCGATCTTCGGCGACGATGAAAACGTTGGCATTGCCTACGGCATGGGATTGACGGCCGAAAAGGTGGCGCGGCAATGGCAGGTGTCGCGCGAGAGGCAGGACGAGTTTGCCTACCAGTCGCATATGAAGGCGTTGGCAGCAATGAAGGCTGGCCATTTCAGCGACGAGATGACCGCGGTCGAGGTGACGGAGCGAACGCCCAATCTGGAAACGGGCGAGGTCAGCACCAGTTCACGCACGGTGAGCCTGGACGAGGGGGCGCGCGCCGACACCAGCCTGGAAGGACTGGCCAAACTGCGCGCCGTGTTTGCCGCGCGCGGCAGCGTCACCGCCGGCAACAGCTCGCAAACGTCGGACGGCGCCGGGGCGCTGATCCTGGTCAGCGAAAGGGCGCTGAAGCAGTTCAATCTCACGCCGCTGGCGCGCTTTGTCAGTTTTGCCTCGCGTGGCGTGCCGCCGCACATCATGGGCATTGGGCCGATCGAAGCCATTCCGGCGGCGCTGCGCTCGGCTGGCCTGAAGCAGGACGACATGGACTGGATCGAGTTGAACGAAGCCTTCGCCGCGCAGTCGCTGGCCGTCATCAACACGCTTGGACTGGACCCGGCCAAGGTCAATCCCATGGGCGGCGCGATTGCGCTCGGCCATCCGCTCGGCGCCACCGGCGCCATCCGTTCGGCCACCGTGGTGCACGCCTTGCGGCGCAACAAGCTGCGCTACGGCATGGTCACCATGTGCGTCGGCATGGGGCAGGGCGCGGCCGGTATCTTCGAGCGGGTTTGAGCGTGAGCCGCCGGGCCGCTCCCAAGGCGAACAGCGCAGCGCGCAGCTTGTCCAATGACCCAAGCCAAGGTTGCGCTCGTGATCGGCGCGGGTGACGCCACCGGTGGCGCCATCGACACCGCCTTCATCCGCGACAACTTTCCCGAGCGTTATGCGCTGAAGCAGAACGACGGCATCCTGAAGCCCGAGAACATCGCCGACCAGTACTGGATGCTGCACAGCCAACCGCGCGCTGCCTGGACCTTCGAGCTCGATCTTCGTCCATGGATCGAGAAGTTCTGAGCGATCGGTCGCCCGCCGACAACCCGAAGTCACCCGCAAACCCAGTGACAGCAGCCTGAGGACCCCCATGAGCGACATACTGACCCACGCCGAAGCCGGCGTCATGACCGTTACGCTGAACCGCGTGGACAAGAAGAACTCGATCACGTCCGACATGTACGCGGCGCTGGCCGACGCCCTGCAGCAGGCCGAGGCCGATGCCGCCATCCGCGTGCTGGTGTTCCAGGGACACGCCACCATCTTCAGCGCCGGCAATGACATTGGCGACTTCCTGCACCGGCCACCCTCCGGCGCCGATTCACCGGTGTACCGATTCCTGCGGGGCATTGCCGGCTTTTCCAAGCCGCTGATCGCGGCGGTCTGCGGCCCGGCGGTCGGCGTCGGCACCACCATGCTGCTGCATTGCGACCTGGTCTACGCCGGCGACAACGCGGCCTTCAGTCTGCCGTTTGTCAACCTCGGCCTGTGCCCGGAAGCCGCCTCCACCCTGCTGCTGCCGCAGATGCTGGGTTACCACCGCGCCGCCGAGGCGCTGCTGCTGGGCGAGCCTTTCATGGCCGAGGCCGCGCTTGAGGTAGGCCTGGTGAACCGCGTGTTGCCGCCGACCGAGGTCAACGACTACGCCCAGACGCAGGCACGCAAGCTCGCGACCAAACCGATCAGTGCACTGATTGAAACCAAGCGGCTGCTGAAGAAAGGCCAGGCCGCGCTGCTGCTGCAGCAGATGGCCGACGAGGGCGAGACCTTTCGGCGCCTGCTGGTCGAGCCGGCGGCGCGCGAGGCCTTCACCGCTTTCATGGAACGGCGCAAGCCGGACTTCAGCAAGATTTGAAACAGGAGACAAGCATGTCACTCAAGGGCAAGACACTCTTCATCAGCGGCGCCTCGCGCGGCATCGGTCTGGCCATCGCCAAGCGCGCCGCGGCCGACGGCGCCAATATCGTGGTGGCGGCGAAAACCACCGAGATCAATCCCAAGCTGCCCGGAACCATCTACTCGGCGGCGGCCGAGATCGAGGCTGCGGGCGGCCAGGCGCTGGCCCAGCAGTGTGACATCCGGGACGAGGCCTCGGTGCTGGCGGCGGTGCAGGCGGCGATCGAGCGCTTTGGCGGCATCGACGTGCTGGTCAACAACGCCAGCGCCATCAACCTGACCAACACCGAAGCGACGCCGATGAAGCGCTACGACCTGATGAACGGCGTCAATGCGCGCGGCACCTATCTGTGCACCATGGCCTGCTTGCCGGCACTGAAGAAGTCCGCCGCCGCCGGGCGCAATCCCCATGTGCTGACCATGTCACCTCCGCTGTCGATGAAGACCCACTGGTTCGAACGCCACACCGCCTACTCCATGGCCAAGTACGGCATGAGCATGTGCACGCTGGGTCACGCCGGCGAGTTCAAGCACTTCGGGATTGGGGTGAACAGCCTGTGGCCACGCACCGTCATCGCCACCGCGGCGCTGCAGATGATTCCGGGCATTGACCTGAATCTGTGCCGCAAGCCGGAAATTCTGGCCGACGCCGCCTATTTCATTCTGACCAGTCCATCGAGTCGCAGCGGCAACTTCTTTATCGACGACACGCTGCTGGCCGAGCATGGCGTGAACGACCTGGACAAGTATTCTGTGAAGCTGGGCACAAGAAACTTCCTGCCGGATTTCTTTCTCGATTGAGCTGCCTTGCTGTCGATTTCGCGTCGACTCGTTCGTCGTGTCGTCCGAAGCCGGGCCCGGATTACGCATCATCACCAAGAAGAACCGAACATGCGACTCATGATCATTGTGAGGGCGTCGCCGCAGTCGCAAGGAGTTGATCGCCGGTTACACGCTGATCCAGTTTGACCCGTGCCGCAGCTGTGTATAAAATTCTATACACAATGGTTTGATGAACGACGAAAAAGAAATCCGCTGGGTGGGGTCTTCCTACGACGGTCTGCTGGCGTTTCCACAGGAGCCACGCCGGGAAGCGGGCTTCCAGTTGGGCAAGGTGCAGGCTGGACTCGATCCAACGGACTGGAAGCCGTTCGACGATGTGGGTGCGGGTACGAAAGAGATTCGCATCAAGGACGCAAGCGGCATCTACCGTGTGATGTACGTCGCCAAGTTCGAGGAAGCCATCTATGTCCTGCACTGCTTCCAGAAGAATACCCAGGCTACCAGCAAGCAGGACAAGGCCATTGCCGAGGCGCGTTACCGCGCCGTGGTCAACATGAGAAAGGCGAAGAAATGAAGATCGATACCGAAATCCGCCACGTGACGAAGCCGGGGGCAAACCTCTTCCTGGAGTTGGGGTTCGCGCCCGCCGAGGCCAGACGTTTGCAAGCAGCCTCCCGCAAACAGATCAATGACACACGCTTATTGAAGCAGCAACTGATGGACGAACTGTCCAGCTGGATTTCCGAACATCACCTGAAGCAAGCCGAGGCCGCCGAGATTCTGATGGTCTCGCGTCCGCGTGTGTCCGATGTCGTCAACGGGAAAACGGCCAAATTCACCCTCGACACGCTGGTGGAAATGCTCAGCCGCGTCGGCAAGCCGGTCAAGCTGGCGATCGGTTGATCGCTTTCATTCCGGATTTCTTTGTCGATTGAAGCCCGGTCCGAAAACGAGCACGAGGCCTGAACCGAAACGGGACAACAATAGCGGGAATTCGATTCATTCCCATGGGCTCCAACGAACAACGGCTCGAGGCCCATAGCGGCATGCTCGTCAGCGGGCTGACGCGGATCTTCGGCGACTTCAACCAGGAAATGCTGCGACGGGTGCTGCCGCGCGTGGAATGGATCGAGCTTGGCGGCGGCACGTTGCTGTTCCGCCAGCATGAGCGCGATGAGAGCCTGTTCTTTGTCGTCAGCGGGCGACTCCGTGCCTTTACCGTGGACGAGGCGGGAACACGCAAGGTGATTGGCGAGATTGCCCGCGGCGAAACCGTCGGCGAGATGGCGTTCTTCACCGGCGAGCCACGCACCGCCAGCGTCGCCGCGGTGCGCGATAGCGTGCTGGCGCGTTTTTCCAAGGAGGTGTTTCGCGAACTGCTGCTGGCCTACCCCCTGGTCTCGCTGAACATGACGCGTCTGGTGATCGAGCGCCTGAAGCGCGCCACCCACGGGCGCCAGACGGTCAACAAGCCGGTCACGATCGGCGTCGCAGCCATCACCGCGCAGGTCGACCAGCATGGGTTCGCGGCAGCGCTGGCCGAGCGGCTCGCGCATCATGGCAAGACCGTGGTCCTTAGTTCGCAAGGGATCGACCAGCGGCTCGGCTACCCGGGCGCCGCGCAGGTGCCGTTGCATGAAACCGAGCGCGCACGCCAGGTGACTTTGGCACTGGAGCAGATCGAAACCGAGCACCAGTTCGTGTTGTTTGTCGCCGACGCGATGCCCTCGGAATGGACCCGGCGTTGCACCCGCCAGTGCGATGAGCTGCTGTTGCTGGCCGACGCCGATCAACCCGCCACAAGCCATCCGATCGAGCTTGAATACTTTGCCGCAGCCGATGGCGAGCGCGACGAGGTCAGGCGCCGGCTGGTGCTGCTGCACCCTGAGCATCGTCTTTCTCCAAGCGGGACGCGGCGCTGGCTGGAAGGTCGCACGCTGGCTGCCGGGCATGTCCATCTGCGGCGCAACCTGGCGCGCGACTGGCAACGCCTGGGCCGCCTGCTCAGTGGCCGCACCGTCGGTCTCGTGTTGTCGGGCGGCGGAGCCCGGGGCTTTGCCCATCTTGGCGTGTTGCGCGCGCTGGAGGAGGCCGGTATCCGCGTGGACCTGGCGGCCGGCACCAGCATCGGCGCCGTCATCGCCGCATTTGCCGCGATGGATTTGCCGATGGCGCAGGTGATGGACGCGGTGCGCCGCGCCTTCAAGGCCAACCCGACCGGCGACTTCAACCTGGTGCCGCTGATTTCCCTGATGCGTGGCGAACGCCTGAAGCGGGCGATTGACCAGGCCATCGTGGAAGGTTGCGGCCAGCATATTGATATCGAAGACCTCTGGAAGGGCTATTTTTGCATCAGCAGCAATTACTCGGCGGCCCGTGAGGCGGTACTGACGCGGGGCCACCTGGCCAAATCGATTCGCGCCAGCGTCTCGATTCCCGGCGCCCTGCCGCCCGTCATGCTGGATGGCGAGCTGCACATCGATGGCGGTTCATTCAACAATTTTCCGACCGACGTGATGGGCCGCATGGGGGCGGCCCGCATCGTCGGCGTCAACCTGCTGCGCGAGCGTGATATGAAGTATGAGATGGACGAGGTGCCGAGCTGGTTTGAACTGCTGCGCGACAAACTGCGAGGCGCTCGCAGCAGGTACCAACTGCCTTCGCTGACTTCGCTGCTGCTCAACACCAGCCTGATGTACAGCCACGCGCGCCAGCAACAGGCGCAGGCTGACGTCGATCTGTACTTTGCGCCGGGGGTCGAGCAGTACGGCATGCTGGAGTGGTCACAGTTTGACCGCATCGTCGAGGTTGGCTACCAGCATGGCTTGGCGCAGCTTGCCCAGGCGCCGGCGGCCTTGCTTGCTCAGCTGCGCGACCAATAGCCTGATATTCTAAAATCGCGAATCAGATCCTCGACAATTCGCTGATTGGCGAGGACTCGGTGCTACGCTACATGCATGGATACGCGGCAAGTCTGCCGAGTGCCATGAATGTTTGATGCGAATCTGGGAACAATGCAGTGAAGGGGTATCGTGCCAATCCGATTTCGCCTGATCAAGATCCTCCTGATGGCGAGCGTGCTTGCCATGACACAGGCGGCGCACGCACAATCCGCGCTACCGGCTCAGGCGCTTCCGAGAATCGGCGTTTTGTCGCCGTTCAACAGTTCGACCGATGGTTTTCGCGACGCCTTCCAGCAGCGCCTTAAAGAGCTCGGTTACGTTGCGGGGCAAAACATCCGGCTGGAATACCGGGCTGCGGAGGGCATCGCCGATCGGCTCCCTCAACTCGCGAGCGACCTCGTAAGCCTCAAGGTCAGTGTGATCGTGACCACTACCGCATCAGGCGCCCAGGCGGCGAAGCAGGCCACCACGACCATTCCCATCATCATGGCGGGAGTGGATGATGCGGTTGAACAAGGATTCGTTTCGAGCCTGGCCAATCCCGGGGGCAACGTGACGGGCGTCTCATGGCTCAACATCGACCTAAGTGCCAAACGGGTAGAACTTCTAAAGCGTACCCTGCCCGCCATCTCGCGCGTCGCCTATCTGCGCGAGGCGACCGGCGCCGCGACGACTCTACGAGCTACCGAGTCAGCGGCCCGCCGTTTGGGCATCGGCCTGATGGTCATCGAAGTCCGCGCGCCGAACGAGATTGATGGCGTATTTTCGGCGCTGACTCGCGAGCGGATTGGGGCGCTTATCGTCGCCCAGGGGCCCATGCTGAGCAGCCAGGAGTCGCAGCTTGTCGCGCTTGCGGCGAAGCACGGATTGCCAACGATTTTTTCTTATCGAAAGGCGGTTGAGGCGGGGGGATTGATGAGCTACGGACCAAAACTGGTCGAGCTGTATTGGCGCGCAGCGGAGTATGCGGAGCGCATTCTCAAGGGCGCCAAACCGGGCGATCTGCCAGTAGAACAGCCCACCAGATTTGAGTTGGTGATCAACCTGAGGACCGCAAGCACGCTAGGCGTCAAGATTCCTCAGTCCGTGCTAATCAGCACCGACGAAGTCATCCGTTAAGGCGCATTCACTTCGGCGCGATGGGATCTTCCGGTCGCACGAATATCACAGCGGGAACACCCTCCTGGCTGATATTCAACTGGATGATTACGAACGGCGCATCGCCCGGGTTTTCCCACTGGTGCACCAAGTCGTAGGGTTCGAAAAGGATCGCGCCGGCCGGTTTCGGCACCGTCTTGCCACCGGTCGTGAACATGCCGGTGCCACTGAGGAAATAGTAGACCGCCGCGCCGGAACGGCGATGGGGCGGATTGATCGGAAACCGCGGTGGAAAAGTCACGCGCACCATAGTGAACTCGTACGGGCCAGGCTTGAGTCCTGGAATCGGTGACACGGTTCGGAACAACTCGATGACGCTGAGCGAACCACTGTCCGTGGGCTTGTTCAATTCGTCGGCCGTCAGAAGGACAAAATGCAGGAAGACAGCTGGCTCGCTCCCGACCGCGCTGAACCTGGTGCTTCCAACAGGGACCACGACTCCTTCCTCTTTTCTGACAGCCTGGCGATCGGCGCCGCTGGCCATTTCCATAGACCCACTCAGGGTGAAAGCAATGCCGACGGCTCCATTGTTGTAGGTGACAGTCTGCCTGGCCGGCACGCTAATCCGCCGCACCACGAAGTGGCGCGGCGCATCCACCACACTTGGCAAACGGGTACTGGCGAGCACGGCTCGAATGGTTGTCGTCGCCGGTGCGCTGGAGGCAGTTTGCGCGCCTGCGGAAGTCGATAGCAGGCATCCGGGAATCAGGGCGAACGCGATTGCCAAGTGAATCAATCGAGGCATATTCCTACTCTCTTGTTTGAGGTGTACGCATCGGGCGGCACGATATTAATCCTTTTTGAGCGCCGCCGTGGATAGAAACGGCCATCCTGGCGCAAACACGCCGGCAATGGCGCCCATCGAGATCCGCGACGTCTCCCTTGTGAATCGCCTTGAGGAGCACAGTGCGTGGGAGAAGCCCCGATTTCCCCGTCATCGCTTGATCGACTGAACGCGTGCCGCCCGCTTTTCGAGTTCTTCGCCTTCCCTGACCCGGTTCGTTGCACGGTAGAGCGCCGCCAGATCGATCAGACTTTCGGCCACGTCAGGATGGTCCGGGCCGAAGGCAACCTCCCTGATCGCCAGCGCGCGCTTGTAGAGCGGCTCGGCCTGCGCATACTGCTTTTGGGCGCGGTGAATCTCCGCCAGATTGCTCAGGCAGGTGGCCACATTCGGATCGTCCGGAATCTGTGCTTTCTCGAAGATGGCCAGCGCGCGCTTGTAGTGCGACTCGGCCAGCGCGAACTGGCTCTGGCCGCGGTACACCTCGGCCAGGTTGTTCAAGCTGGTGGCCACGAAGCGATGCTCCGGGCCGAAGGTTTTCTCCCTGATCGCCAGCCTGCGCTTGTACAGTGGCTCGGCCCGCGCGTATTGGCCCTGGTCGCGGTAGATTGCAGCCAGGTTGCCCAGGCTGACGACGACCTCGGGATGCTCGGCGCCGCGGGTTCGCTCCCTGGTCGCCAAGGCGCGCACGAACAGCGGCTCGGCCTGCAGGTACAGCTTCTGGTTGCCATAGAACTCCGCGAGATCGACCAGGCTCGCGACGGCATCCGGATGGTCCGGCCCCTGGACTTTCTCCCGGATCGCAAGCGCGCGCTTGTACAGCGGCTCGGCCTGCCCGTACTGCTTCTGAAAGGTGTAGAGAGACGCGAGGTTGCTCAGGCTGGTCGCGACATCGGGATGCTCAGTGCCGACATTTTTCTCGGCAAGCTCCAGCATCTTCCTTGCCACCTCCACCGCGTTGGCGTAGTTGCCCATGCGATATTGCCGGGCCGACTCCTGACCGAGCCTTTCCCATTCGGCGCCCGCTCCGGTTTGCGCCAACGCCGAGAGTGGCAGCAGGCAGGCCAGCAGCAGGACCGCCAAACAATTTCTGATGTAATCGATCAGAGGGTGACTCCGTGTTTTGCGAGAAACAGAGCGCCGCGGCGGCAAACGCAAGGCGTCAGATTGCGCCCGGTGCCTGTCGGATACGGCGTTCTTGCAGCTTGTATTGTCCGAGCAAACCGAATTGAAACTCGGCGCTCCGCAGCGAAGTCAGCGCACCTCGAACCTGGTCCTGGACTGCGCGGCCGTGCTGGCCGCCGCATCGAGCGCGGTTTCCTGCGCGCCCGCCACGCGCGCCGAGCGCGGGCCTTCGTGCAGACGCGCGCGCAGGGCTGCGATGTCGGCCTCACGGCCATGGATGACGATCTCGACGCTGCCGTCCGGCAGGTTCGCAGCCCAGCCGGCAAGGCCGAGGCGCGCGGCCTCGTGCTGTGCCCACGCCCTGAAGCCGACGCCCTGGACCCGGCCGGAGACGACAAAGCGTTTGCTCACCGGCATCGGGCAAGCTCGGGCCTGAGGCGCTGGCGTGTCAACCGGTTTCATAGCGCTTGCCTCGCGCCAGCAGTTCCGGCGTACCGATCAGCCGGTTCAGGCCGTCGAAATCAAGCATCTGCGCTGCCCAGGGTGCCGTGGTCTGGTGTTGATGCAGACTGGCGTAGTAGCCCTGCAGCGTGTGGGCCACCGCGCGCGCCGTTCCGCCGGGAAAGATGACGATGCGAAAGCCGCGCCGACCAAGGGCCTGCGCGTCCTGCAGCGGCGTCTTGCCGCCCTCGACCATGTTGGCCAGCAGCGGCACGCGGTGGGCGAATCTCTTGCAGGCGGCGTCCACTTGCTCGGAACTGCGCAGTGCCTCGATGAAGAGGGCGTCCACGCCGCAGGCCAGGTAGGCTTCGGCGCGCTCCAGCGCGGCATCGAGTCCCTCGATGGCCAGGGCGTCCGTGCGCGCCAGGATCAGTGTGTCGCGACTGTGGCGCGCGTCCAGCGCTGCGCGCAGCTTGCCGCACATCTCGTCCCGCGCCAGCACGGACTTGCCGTCCAGGTGGCCGCAGCGCTTGGGAAAGCTCTGGTCTTCCAGCTGGATCATCGCCGCGCCGGCCCGCTCGAACCCGCGCACGGTGCGCTGCACATTCAGCGCGTTGCCAAAGCCGGTGTCACCGTCGACGATCACCGGCAGGTTTACTCGCTCGGTGATGCGAGCCAGCGTGTCCTCGACCTCGGTGAAGGTGGTCAGTCCGACATCGCTCCTGCCAAGCCGGGTGTATGCGATCGAGGCGCCCGACAAGTAGATCGTCTCGAAGCCGGCCTGCTCGGCAACCAGCGCCGAGAGCGCGTCGTACACGCCCGGGGCAAGCATGATGCGGGGCTGCGCCAAGCGTTGTTTTAGGGTTAGGGTCATCATGCGACTCCGCTATCTTGGGCCATGGAACGTGCGGCGACATGGGCACCCGCGACCGCGCTCAACAGGCCGTTGCCCGACAGGTAGCCCCAGACGGCATCGCCCGATACACCGCGGGCCGCGCCGCCGGCCGCCCACAGGTTGGGAAACGGGCTTCCATCCTCGCGCCGGACACGGCAGTGCGCATCGATGTCCAGCCCGCCTTGGGTGTGGAACAGGGCGCCGGTAACCTTGACCGCGTGCAGCGGCCAGCCCAGGCCGCGAACAAAGCAGCGGCCCAACGGATCGGAGGCTCCAGGGGCGATCGAATCCAGCGTTCGCTGCAGCGCGACCATGTCGCAGCCGACGATCGAGGCCAGTGCCCGGATGTTGCTGGCGCTGCGCAGGGCGCCGGCCGCTTCGGCTTCGCGGAAGTCGGGAAAGTCACGCGCCAGTGCCAGCAAGGGATCGTCAAACAGGTTCCAGGCCATGCCGCCCGGTTGCGACAGCACATGCACGGCCGCCTCGCTGTAGCCCTGGGTCTCGTCATGAAAGCGCTCGCCGCGACTGTTGATCTGCACGCCACCCTGCATGATCACGGCCCAGGTCATCAACGCGCCCTGCGGCACCACCCAGGAGCCGTGGCCCTGGTAGCCGCCCAGGTCGGCACAGGCCGCTCCCAGCCCTCGTCCCCAGGCGATGGCGCTGCCGTCGTTGCCGGCATGGCCGGCAAAGGGCGCGCCCCGCATGTCGGGCAGCAACTCGGCGACCATTGCCGCATTGCCGCCAAAGCCGTTGCAGGACAACAGCAGCCTGTCGCAGCGAAGATGCTCGAGTGAACCGTCGGGGCGTTCGTAGGCCAGCCCGTGGACCCGGCCCTGCGCGTCGGAGTGCAGCGTGCACACCCTTGCCTGCGTCAGCAGGTCGGCGCCGGCGGCACGGGCGGCCTGTTCCAGCGCCGCCACCAGCGCCGCTCCCGTGCGCTGCGGCAGGCAGTGCATGCGGCGCACCGCGTGACCGGGGTAGAGGAAGCCGTCCAGCAGTTCGAGGGCCAGCCCATGACCATGCAGCATCTCCAGGGCCGGTGCGCTGGCCTTGGTGTAAGCCTGCACCAGATGCGCGGCGGCCTGACCATGCGCCTTCTGGCTGATGTCGGCGGCGAAAGATTCGGCGCTGTCGGCGACACCGGCCGCCTGCTGCCAGCGCGTCGGTGCTGCCGGGATGAAGCCCGAGGACAACGCGGTCGAACCCTGCGGCGAGGCGTCCCGTTCCAGCAACACGCATTCCATTCCGATCTGGCGCAGCGCAATTGCCGCCGTCAGGCCGCAGGCGCCGGCCCCGACGATGCCCACCGCCGTCTGCGGTGCATCGCCCGGCAGTTGCGACGCGGGTGCGACGGCAGCCGGTCTCATGCGGTTGGGCGGTGCAGGTACTGCCCGCGCGGCTTGCCCAGGACTTGCCCGTTCTCGTAGATTTTCATGCCACGCAGGAAGGTGGCGTCCACCCGCGCCGATAGTTCGATGCCTTCGAAGGGCGTGTAACCCTGGGTTGAGGGCGAGTCCTTGGCGTGGATGGTCCAGCTGCGCGCCGGGTCGACGATCGCGATGTCGGCGTCGAAGCCCACGTCGATGTCGCCCTTGTGGTTGAGGCCGTAACGCTGCGCCGGGTTCCAGCTCGTCACGCGCGCCATGTGGTTGTAGTCCATGCCGCGCCGGCTGCCCTCGCTGACGAGGGCCGGCAGCAGGTATTCGGTGCCCCCAAAGCCGCTCTTGGCCAGCCAGATGTTGCCGAAGTAGCGGGCTGAGACCTTCACTTCGTGGCGGCAACAGGCATGGTCCGACGCGACCCAGTCCAGCTCGCCAGCGAGCAGGGTCTGCCACAGGTACTCAACGTCCTCGCGCGGCCGGATCGGCGGATTGACCTTGGCCAGTACGGAGGCCTTGGACGTGATGTCCAGCATCAGGTGGCCGATCGTGACTTCGCGCTTGAAGTCGATGTGCGGAAAGACATCGGCCATCATCAGCGCGGCCTGCACCGCCTTCCTCGAGCTCAGGTGCAGCAGGTTGATGTTGGGCAGCGCGGTTTCGTTGGCCAGGTAGCTGGCGATGAATACCGCCAGGCCTTCCGAATGCGGCGGGCGCGAGGCGTGGTACGCCGCCAGGCCCTTCAGCGACTTGTCCTTTTCGACGATTTTCGTGTAGGCCGTCATCACCTCGGCGGTCTCGCAGTGCAGCGACAGCGAGATCTGGCGTGCCCGCTCGGGCATCTGCTCGCGCGCCGCCTGGACGCCGCGCATCACGAACTCGAAATGCGCGTAGTCGTAGCGCTCGTCCTCGCCGATCATCAGGAAGTCGCGCTGCGTGTTGCTCGCCCCGTGCAATCCGTGCGAGCCATAGAACATGAAGATCTTGAAGCTGCAGACGCCATGCTTCTTGATCAGCATGGGTATCTCGCCGATGTGTTCGCCGTTCATCGGCGCCAGGTGGTAGCCGTAATCGACGTGGAAACGACCCGCGCTCGTCTTCAGGACTTCGGGGAAAAACTTGCGGTACGGGCCACCCTTGTTCAGGTAGTACTGCCCGGTGCGGAAGTAGTTCAGGCTCGAGGTCACGCCCCCCATGGCGGCGGCCTTGCTCTCGGTGACAGCGTCCTCGGCCAGGGGCGCATAGATGCCGCTGTGCATGTGGGCGTCCACCACGCCCGGAAAGGCGAGCCGCCCCTTGCCGTCATGCACAGCCTTGGCCAACGCGACGTCGATGCCGGGGGCTACGCGCGCAAACTTGCCATCGGTAATCGCTATGTCTGAGGCATGCACAACATTGCCGTGCGGCCTGACGACACGCACGTTTTTGATCAACAGGTCATAGAGGGGTTGGCTCATTCAATACTCCTTGTTTAACTTTGACCATTCGGCTCTGATGTTTCCGACCTTGATGACAGGGCCCCACTTGCGGTTCTCACTCTGGATGAAAGCCAGGTAGCCGGCGCCACCCGGGGCAGCGGCGTCATGCCCAGCTCTGACAGCCGGCCTGCATGTCGGGCGCATTGACGATGGCCTGCGGCGTAAGCACGGCCAACACCGGACCGTACTCGGGGCCGTATTCAGGCTCAAGCCTGCGAGCTATGGTCGTCTTATCTCCCATGGCATTGCCTGCTTGCAGGTGTCTTTGGTTGATCGTCCACCGCTCAGTCCACCTTGGCGCCGCTGGTCTTCACCACCTGTGCCCACTTGGCGATTTCGCGCTTCACATGGGCGGCGAATTCCGCCTGCGTCGAGCCCACCGGCTCGGCCCCGAGCGCGGCGAGCTTTTCGCGCACGTCGGGCAAGCGCAGGATGCGCTGAACCTCGGCCGAGAGCTTGTCCACCACGAACTGGGGCGTGCCCTTCGGCGCGAACAGGCCGGACCATGCGTCGGCATAGAAGCCGGGATAGCTTTCGGCGACCGTCGGCAAGTCGGGAAGCGTCGGCGCACGGTGCAGGCTGGTCACAGCGATCGCGCGCAGTTTGCCGGCCTTCACATGCGGCAGCGCCGAAGGCAGACCATCGACCATCAACTGCACCTGACCAGCCAGCAGGTCCGACACCGCCGGGGCACTGCCCTTGTAGGGCACATGGGTGATATCGATGCCGGCGGCGGACTTGAGCATTTCCATGCCCAGATGCGCCGCCGTGCCATTGCCCAGCGAGGCATAGTTAAGCTTGCCAGGCTCCCGCTTGGCCAGCGCCACCAGCTCGGCCAGCGTGCTGGCGGGCACGGACGGGTGCACCACGATCACGTTGGGCACCACCGCGACCTGGCTGATTGGCACGAAATCGGCCACCGGATCGTACGGCATCTTGCTGTACAGCGACGTGTTGATTGCGTGCGAGCCCGTCACACCCATCACCAGCGTGTAGCCGTCAGGCGCCGACTTGGCGACGATATCCGAGCCCACGTTACCGCCTGCGCCAGCCCGGTTGTCAATGAGCACTGGCGAGCCCCATTTTTCGCTCATTTTGGTGGCGATCAGGCGTGCCACCATGTCAGTTGCGCCACCCGGCGGGAACGGCACCACGATACGGATGGGCTTGTTGGGAAACGTGTCGGCCTGCGCAAAGGCGGCGAGAGGCAGGCTGAGCAGCAGGCAGGCCGCAAGAGGGCGTAGAAGTTCCATGGTACTCAAAGGTTGAGGGTTAAGTCGGATGACGTTGCGTCGCCATCGATTCAGCGACGGTTTGGGCGGGCGCGAGCTGCTGCCACAAGCTGCACAGATCGGCATCGGGTGCATCGAACAGGGTGTTACAGAATAGCGCCGCACACTCGGCTGCCACGCTGCGCGAAACGTAATGACTGAACTTGGCGGACAGCGCTTGACGGTCCAGCGGCTGCCCGGCGTCACCGGCAATGCTGCTGACCGATTCCTGCAGGCGGTCCTGCTCGTGCGCCACCGCCAATGTTGCGCCCCGCTGCCCGCGTGCCGTCAGATCGGTGTCCGTCTGCAGTACGACGAGGGCCTCCAGCCGGCGCAGCTCCGGATCGTCAAAGCGCGCGGGCGCATAAACGGAAGGATCAATATCACCGAAACGCAAAATTGCCGCCACGCCGAAGGACAGGCTGAACTGGGCCTGGATCGGCGTACGCGGTGCGCGGTTGCCGCAGTAGACGATGGCTTCGTTGTACACCGTGAGCACGATGCTCCGGATGCCCTGCGTGCGGCCCGGCAGGCGCTGGCGGATACGCTGGGCCGCGAGCGCGCCGTAGTGCACGTGGCGCACGGCGGCGAAAGGCTTGAGGTAAGCGTCCAGCAGCAGCGTCGCTGCAGCCTCCGGAAGTGCCTGCGGCGCTGCGGCCGTGTACTCGCTCGCGTAGTGCGCCAACGCGTCGGGGGGCGCGTCGACGCCAGCGGCACTTGCGAACGCGGCCTGCAAGCCCAGCAACGCGCTGTGCGCCAGGTAGGTGTTGCGCGCGGTGCAACCTGCGGGGACCGGCAGGTAAAGGCTGGTCGCGAGCTGGCAGGCCGCGATATCGATGGCCTGCACGATGCCTGCTGCGGGCAGTCCCAGGAGGCGCGCCACGCCGGCCGCAACGCCAAGGGCTGGCCAGTTGGCATCGACATGCATGCTTGGCCGGATGCGCAGCCAGGCGCCGGCGCGTGCACCGACTTCATAGCCCAGGACGAACGCATCGACGAACTGGCCCAGCGTCATGCCGCGTTGCAGCGCCAGCGGCATCAGCGCCGCGACCAGCGGCACACCAGGCCGGCCATGTGCAAGCGCATGGCCTTCGCAGGCCTCGTCCCACGTCGCGGCCATGGCCAGAACCTGCGTGGCGCCGTGCATGGCCATCGGCATGCCGCCGGGAAAGCGAAAAGCGCCGGGCTCGATTTCGGCCAGGACAGCCTCAAGCCGCTGTACCTCTTGCGCATGGCGACCCGCAATCGCACAGCCCAGCGTGTCAAGCAGCAACCGGCGCGCCTGCAGTGCTGCCGCAGGGGAGGCCCGCTGCCCTGCGTGCAGTGCGACCGTCGCATGCAGCACCGAAAGGTGGCCGTCCCAGTGGCGCACTTCCCCGGAAAACGGCTGGCTGTCAGAGCGCATGCGATGTTTTCCCGAAACGCCGACGCAATTGCTTCATCAATCCCCCGGCGCGCACCATGTTCATCAAAAATTCAGGCACCGGCTCGCACACCAGCGGACGCCCGTCCGGCGCCTGCAAGGCCGGCGCCTGCGCGTCGAGGGCCACGTACGCACCATCCTGCAGGGACCCGGCGTCGGCACAAGTGAGAAGCAACAAACCCACATTGAACGCATTGCGGAAATAAAGTCCGCTGTACGACGGTGCAATCACGGCGGCCACCCCCAAAAGTGCCAGCACGGCAGCAGCCTGCTCGCGAGAAGAGCCGATGCCGAAGTTGGGGCCCGCCACGATGACATCACCACGCCGCACCTGGGCAGCAAACTCGGGCCGGACCGATTCCAGGCAATGCGGCGCAATGCCTTCAATGCCCAGTTTCATGTAGGGGCCAGGGGCGAGGACATCGGTGTCTATATCTGCACCGAACTTCCAGACCCTGTGCGTCGGCGTGTTCAAGCATTGACTCCCGCTACAAGCATCTCACGCGGGTCACACACCCGCCCGGCCACCGCAGACGCCGCCACGGTGTAGGGCGAGGCCAGATAGACCTCGGTGGTGGCCGAGCCCATGCGGCCCTTGAAATTGCGCGCGGTGCTGGAAATCACGGCTTTGGCGTCGGCAAGCGCATCGCCAAAACCTGCGCAGGCGCCACAGGCCGTGGCCCCAATCTCCGCGCCTGCGTCGCGGAACACCTGCATCACGCCCTCAGCTTCGGCCACTGCCTGGTCATGCTGGCTGGCCGGGGCAACAATGAGCCGTACACCTGTAGCGGCTTTGCGCCCCTTCAACACGCATGCCGCGGCGCGCAGGTCGTCGAGCTTGGCACCCGTACAGGCACCAATGTAGGCCACGTCGATGCGTGTGCCTGCAAAGTGGCCCACGTCACGCGTGTTGGCCGGGCTGTGCGGCGCCGCCACCTGCGGTGCCAAAGTGCTGGCGTCGAAGAGGTGACGGGTCATCGCAGCGCCTTCGTCGCTGCACCAGTGCGTGCAGTCGCCGAAAGAGGCACCGGTACCGGTAGCGCGCAGCCAGTCCAAGGTGGTCTGGTCAGGCGCTATCAGGCCGACCTGCGCGCCCAGCTCGGCGCTCATGTTGGACAGCGTCATGCGTTCCTGCATGGGCAAAGCCTGAACCGCAGAGCCAGCGAACTCGACCGCCTGGTACTGGCCGCCGTTCATTCCAAAACGGCCAATCATGTGCAGCATCATGTCCTTGGCGCTGACGCCAGCGGGAAGGAGCCCCTCCCAGGCCATCTGGATCGTCTGCGGCACACGCAGCCAGATTTCACCGGTCACCACCACGCTTAGCATCTCGGTGCTGCCGATACCAAACATGTAGGCACCGAAAGCTCCACCCGTGGGCGAATGCGAATCGCCTCCGACACAGAACATGCCCGGGCGGATGTGGCCATGCTGCGCCACCACCACATGGCAGATCCCTTGGCTGTCATACACATGGGGCAAGTCCTGTTCCCGCGCCCAGTCGCGGGCAATACGAACAATCTCGCGTGACTCGTCATCGCGCTCCGGCACGTAGTGATCCATCACCAGCACAACGCGCGACTTGTCCCAGATCTGCGCGCCCAGCTCTTCAAGCATGGGCTTGAGCCGACGCGGGCCGGACGAGTCGTGAAACATCGCCAGGTCAACCTTGCAGGTGACGATCTCACCGGGCATGACAGCCTCCCGGCCAGCCGCACGTGCGATCAGCTTCTGCGCCAGGGTACGGTCAGGGCGAGGGGTCGGGATCATATGCTTGCCCTCCGGTTGCCACGAAGCGGGTCCGGGCGACTGGCAGCCGACAGGTTTTCCTTGACCGAGATCTTCGCGTCGATGCTGCCCACCTTGGACACTTCCATCTGGTATTGGTAGCGGTCAGGACGGTACAGGCCATGCAACCATTGCACCGGACGGTCATTGACGTCGAACACCAGCCGGCGCACCGCGAGCAGTGCCGTGCCGACGGGCACCGCCAGCTGCGTCGCCACCGCGGCATCGGCCTGGCGCGCCGATACCGTTTGCCGCGCCCAGCCCAACTCGACGCCCGACTCCTCGAGCAGGCGCAGGATCGGCTTGTCCGCAAGTTCCCGGCGGCTGAAGCGTCCCGCCAGATCCTCGGGCAGGTAGGCGGTGATGTGCGACAGCGGGCCTTCCCTCAGCGCGCGCCGGCGCACCACCTTGACGACGCGCGAGCCGGGTGGCACCTGCAACGCTTCGGTCACATCGTCGGATGCCCGGATGACCTTGCATTCAAGCACCCGCACCGTGGTGTGCATGCTCATGCTGATGATGTTCTGCAACAGGCCGGTCAGACGCGATGGCGCCGCCTTGCGGCGCGAGGCGGCGGAATCGGGCGCTGGGCCGCGCACTTCTCGCATCGGCCGGGTGCCGCGGCCGGCCTCGCGCACGATCAGGCCCTCACCGGCGAGCTGCTCCAGCGCCCTGCGCACGGTAACACGGCCGGCGCTGAACTGCCGGCTCAGCGCCGTCTCGGCCGGCATGCCCTCGGCATAGTGCCCTTCATGCAGCTGCTCGCGCAACACCAGGTAGATCTGGTGGTACTTGGGCAGGGGGAGCGCGGCATTCATGTGGACAGCTTTAATGAATGGTGGCCGCGCCACCGACCTCTAAGGTCTCGACGGCAAACAGGTCCTGCAGCGGCGCGTCCCGCAGCACGTGGTACAGCACGAAACGGTAGGCTTCTCTGGCGTCGAGTTCGCTGGGCGTGAACGCAAAGGCCAGATTGCCCGCCGTCGACACCCGGCCCGGGTAGGCATGATGCAACAGGTTTTGCTTGAACACGCCCGCCGCCGTGCGCGCCAGCTCGGCCGTGTCGGCGATGCCGGCGATCAGCACATCGGGCTGCGTGGCCAGCGCGCGCGCCAGGGTCTCGCTGCCGCATTGCCCGACGATGTGGCGGCAACCGAGCAAGTCAGCTTCAGAGGGCTCGGCCATGGCTCCGATCGGACTCAGCTTCATAAGCTGCGCTGGACCCGCATTCTTGCTGCGGATCACATGGGCCAGAGAGCTCAGCGGTATGTTCATCGGAATGGCTTCAAGCATGTCTGCTGGACAGCCTCTGCGATGCGCGCGCCGTGCCAATGCAGCACCCGTGCCGTGGCCAGGCCGATGCCCGCGCCCGCGCCCGTGACCAGCGCATGCCGGCCGCTCATTTCGGACAGAGGGTTCATCGGTCAGAGGCCCAGATAGTTCTTCCTCAGGTCGGGATCGCGCGCCAGCTCGGCGGCCGTTCCCTGCATCGCGACCGAGCCGTTCTCGATGATGTAGCCCCGATGCGCGATCGCCAGCGACTGCACCGCGTTCTGCTCCATCAGCAGGATCGACAGGCCCTCCCGGTTGATCGTCCTGATCAGCGCGAACATCTCCTCGACCAAAATCGGCGAGAGCCCGAGCGATGGCTCGTCCATGATCAGCAGCTCGGGGTCCGACATCAGGCCGCGCCCGATCGCCAGCATCTGCTGCTCGCCCCCGGACAGAGTGCCGGCCGACTGCGCATAGCGCTCCTCGAGCCGCGGAAAAATGCCGATCACGCGTGCCATGTTGCGCGCGCGGTTGGCCTTGCCCCGCACCAGGCTGCCCAGCTCCAGGTTCTCGCGCACGTTCAAATTGGGGAAGATGCGACGACCCTCGGGCACGTGAATCAGACCGCGGCGCACAACCTCGGTCGAACTCAGCCCGACCAGGTTCTCGCCATTGAAGCGGATCGATCCCGAGAACGGACGGTACAGGGCTGAGAGGTTGTTGTTCAGCGTCGACTTGCCAACACCGTTGCTGCCGAGCACCGCAACGACCTCGCCCTGGCCCACATCCAGGTCGATCCCGCGCAGGATCTCGACGCTGCCGTATCCCGCGTGCAGTTTGCGCACTTCAAGCATGGAGGGCTCGCGCCGGCGCCCCGCTGCCCTGCGCTGTCGCGCCGCGTCCCAGATAGGCCTCGATCACGGCGGCGTTGACGACCACCTCCTGCGGCGTGCCCTGGGCGATGATCTTGCCGTAGGACAGCACATGGATGTGGTCGGACAGGCTCATCACCGCGTGCATCACATGCTCGATCAGCAGCACGGTCACGCCGCCGTCGCGGATCTTGCGGATGATGTCGATGATCTCCAGGATTTCCGACGGGTTCAGGCCCGCCATCACCTCGTCGAGCAGCAACAGCCTGGGCGAGGTCGCCAGCGCGCGGGCCAGTTCCAGGCGCTTGCGTCCTGCCACGGTCAGGCTGGCCGCCGGCTGCTCCAGCAGGTGTTCCATGCCAACCTGCCGCGCCACCGCCTGTGCATGCGCCCAGGCCTCTTGCTGGCGGGCGAACTTCTGGTAGGCGCCGACAGCGATGTTTTCCTGGACCGTGAGATGGGCAAAGGGTTGCGTGATCTGGAACGTGCGCACCATGCCGCGACGGGCGATCCGGTGCACCGGCAGGCCGGTGATGTCCTCGCCCAGAAACCTGACCGTTCCCGCGTCGATCGGCAGGAAGCCGGTGATCGAGGCGAACAAGGTCGTCTTGCCGGCGCCATTGGGCCCGATCAACGCGACGATGCGGCCCTCGTCGACCGACAGGCTGGCGTCGTCGACCGCGCGCAAGCCGCCGAAGATCTTGGTCAGGCCGCTGACCTGCAGCATCATGAGCCGTCGCTCCCGGGTTTGCGCCGGCGCTTGAAGAGATCGACCAGTCCGTTGGGCAGGAAGGCGATGATGATCACCAGCAGGGCGCCGTAGAGCACCAGAGACAGGCCCTGAATCTGCGTCATCGTCCGGGTGACGTCGCTGACCAGCGCCAGCAGTACCGAACCGATCAGCGGCCCGTACACGGTGCCCGAGCCGCCGATCATGCTGACCAGCAGCATCTCGACCGACTTGTCCACGCCGAACACGATGGTCGGGTCGATGTAGAGGAAATATTGCGCGAAGAAGCTGCCGCCCACGCCGCACAGCCCGCCCGACAGCAGCATCACCTTGACCTTCTCGGCAAAGACGTTGATGCCCAGGGCCTTGGCCGCGTCCTCGTTCTCGCGGATCGCCGCCAGGCGCGCGCCGAAGCGCGAGCGGCGCAGCCATTCGGCCAGCGCAATCGACAGAATGGTGAGCGCCAGGACGGTGAAGTAGAAGCCGCTGCGTTCCTCGAACTGGAAGTTCGCCGCGCTCGCCTTCATCGGAATCAGCATGCCCAGACCACCGCGTGTGATCTCGAGGGAATTGGCGATGATGCGCAGCACCTCGGCAAAAGCCAGGGTGATCAGCGCGAAATAGGAACCCTTCAGCCCCGCGCGAAACGACAGCACGGCGATGATGCCGCCCACCGCGGCACCCGCCAGCGCCGCGGCCGGCAGGCCGAACCAGGGCGAGAAGCCGTAGCGCAACTGCAGGATGGTCGAGGCATAGGCGCCGACGCCAAAGAACGCCACATGGCCGAAGGACAGTTGCCCGGCAAAACCGCCCGAAATGTTCCAGGACTGTCCGATGAACGCGTAGAACAGGGCCAGCACGCCGAAGTTCACGAGGAAGGGGGAGCTGAAGACGAACGGAAACGCAAGTGCCAGCGCCAGCACCAGCAGGTGCAGCTTCCAGGGAATGGGTGGCGGCCGGCGCGTCATGCCCGCGCCCCGAAAAGCCCCGAGGGACGCAGCAGCAGGATCAGGATGAAGATCAGGGAAATGCCGATCTGGCCGAGGCTCTCACCGAGAAAGAGTCCGCCAAAGGATTCGGTCAAGCCGACGATCAGGCCGCCCACCACGGCACCGAGAAAACTGCCCATGCCACCCAGCACCACGACCGTGAAGGCCACCAGCACAAAGACATGGCCGATGGTGGGCGAGACGTAGAAGATCGGCATCAACAAACAGGCGGCCGCGCCCAGGGTGGCCAGTCCGATGCCGTAGGAGATGGCGAAGATGCGTTCGACGTCGATGCCGACCAGGCGGGCGCCGATCCGTTCCTTGGCCACGGCGCGGATGGAGCGACCGATGTCGGTGCGCTGCATGAAGAGTCCCAGCGCCAGGCAAAGCGCCATCGCAACCACAAAGGAAATCAGCTTGGGCAGCGGCACCAGGGTGGGACCGAGTTCGACCATGCGATCCGAATAGGCCACCGAGATGGTTCGCGAGTCTCCCTTGAAGAACATCAGGGCCAGGTTCTCGATCAGGATCGAAAGCCCCAGCGTGATGAGCAGGATGTTCTCGTCCTTGCCACCGGCCAGCCGGCCGATCAGGCCCTTGTACAGCGCATAGCCCAGCAGGTACATCGCCGGGATCATGATGAACATCGACAGGTAGGGATCGACCTTGAGCAGGGTCAAGAGGTAGTACACGCCGAACATGGCGAGCATGAGCATGCTGCCGTGGGCGAAGTTGATGATGTGCAGCACGCCATAGATCAGGGTCAGCCCCGAGGCCACCAGCGTGTAGATGCCGCCAAGCAGCAGGCCGTTGATGGCCGCCGAGGCGAGAATGGTCAGATCCAAGGCTTTCCCCTTGTGAGGGCCCAGGCGTCAGGCAGCATGCCAGACGCCTGGGCCCTCGGCCAGCGAGCGACAGTGAGGGTTAGCTGAACTTCGTGCGCGGGTAGGTCGGTTTGGCGGCGGCAAATTCGTTGGGCCAGACCACATCGATGTCGGTCTTCGAGGCCTGCAACAGGGCGGCCCGCCCACCCTGGTTCTGCCCGTCGACGAACTTGGTCGGTCCGTAGGGAAGGATGTGATCGGACCAGGTGCTGGCCGCCAGTGCGGCGATGACCTTTTCCTTGTCGGCGCTGCCGGCCCGCTGCAGGGCATCGGCGTATAGCATGATGCTGGTGTAGGAGAGGTAGACCTCGAAGGTGAAGAGACCGCCTCCGGCCTCCACTCGCTTGCGCATGGCGACCGCCTTGGCGCTCTTGGGGTTGTACCAGTGGTTGAAGTCCATCATGTGCTGCGCCACCTCGGGCTGCTCCTGAACCAGCTTGAAGTTGAAGCCGCCGCCAAGCACGCTGAACATGGCCGCCACGTCGACCTTTTGCTGGTGCAGGGTTCGGGCCAGCAGCACGTACTCGTTCTGGTAATTGCTCATGATCACCAGATCGGGCTTGAGGCCTTTGATGCGCAGCGCCACGTTGGAAAAATCGCGCGTCGGGTTGGCGTGCTTGATGGTCTCCAGGGGCTGGATGCCGATGCTCGGCAACTTGTCCCCCAGCAACTTGGCCGTTCCGGTGCCGAACTCCGATTCCTCATGAACCAGCACCGCCGTCTTGGCGACGCCGTTCGCGGACTTGTTGATCTCACCCAGGGCCAGAATGGCGTCGTCGACGCATTTCCCGAATCCGGGCTTGAGACGGAACACATTCTTCAGTCCCCGGTTCACGATCAGGTCGGACGCACCGACGTCGATCAGGAACGGCGTGTTGTACTTGGCGGCGGCCTGCGTCGCGGGAAGGGCGATGCCGCTGGCGAAACAACCCAGGTAGGCTGAGACGCCTTCTTGCTGCATGCGCTCAACCTCGCTCACACCGATCTCGGGACGCGACTGGGAGTCTCCCAGCAGGGCGTCCAGTTTGGCTCCGCCCATGGACCTGATACCGCCCGCCGCATTGACCTCGTCAATGGCCATGCGCGCGCCCATGCGCGACTGCCCACCGCTGTAGGCCAGTCCGCCGCTGACCGGATGTACCAGGCCGATCTTGACTGCGGCCGGCTGAGCCAGCAGCAGTCCGGGTGCGCCAAGTGCGGCGCTGGCCGCGCCCGCTTGGAGAATCAAACGGCGAGAAAGACGAATGCTGGATGTCATGCGGAGTCCTCAGGAAGGTGGAAGTGACATTGTTCCATCAGTAGAACAATTGAACTGCACTATGACTGCGTCGCGGCGCTGTGTCAACTCGATGCGTGCTTGATGGATGTGCCGACGCAGTTATTTTTACCAAGCAAGTGCTTGCCAAAAATATGCGGATTTGGTATGGTGCGATGCATGAGCCTGTCGCCCGCGCGCGCCGTTCACGCGCTGCGCACCCCCCTGCCGAGGACCGAGCCTGGCGACCCGACCGGGCTGCCGCGGCCGCGCGGCCGGCCGCGCAAGACGCCTGACGAGCGCGACGACGGAAACCGACGCCTGGCGCTGGTCGCTTGCGCCGCGCGGCTGTTCCGGCGCAAGGGCTTCGACGCCACCAGCACGCGCGATATCGCCGCCGCCGTGGGCATGCGCAGCGGCTCGCCGTTCTACCACTTCAAGAGCAAGGGCGCGCTGCTGTACGCGGTGATGGAAGAGGGCATGGGTTCGGCGATCGCGCGCCAGCAAAGCGTCCTGCAGCGGGCGCAACAACAGGCACTTGACCCGGCGGGTCAGTTGGCGCTGCTAATCCGCAACCATTTCGACGTGCTGCTCGGTCCGGACAGCGACTTCATTCCGGTCATGTTGTACGAATCGCGCTCAATCACGGCGCGCCAGCGCAAGCTGCTGGCCAAGCTGAAGGACGAATACGAGGCGTCGTGGACGCCGGTGCTGCAGGCGCTGCACGCCGCCGGCCGCCTGCGAGCTGAAGTGAAGCTGGCGCGATTGCTGATGTTCGGCGCGCTCAACTGGTCGGTGAAATGGTTCGACCGGAAGAAGGACGCCTCGCTCGACGAACTGGCCAAGGCGGCGATGGCGTTATTTGTGCAGGTGGGCGCATGAGCCACGCGGCGAGGGGCCCCATGCCGGGCATGGGGATCGACGCCAAGGCGAATGGCGCTAGGACGCCGACGCCCGGGCGCGGGCTGATCCACCAAATTTCGGAGGTGGCCCAATGACGTACAGATCGGTATTCCGCCCCGGCCTGTTCGAGCGCAAGGTCGTGCTGGTGACGGGGGGCGGTTCGGGCATTGGCCGCTGCACGGCGCATGAGCTGGCCGCGCTCGGCGCCCATGTCGTGCTGGTTGGGCGCAAGCTGGACAAGCTGCAAGCCGTGGCCGGCGAAATCGCTGCCGACGCAGCCGGCCAAGGCAGCGGAGTGAGTTTTCATGTTTGCGACATCCGGCAGGAAGACATGGTGCGTGACATGGTGGCAGCAGTCGTCGCCAGCCATGGCCAGATCGACGCATTGGTCAACAATGCCGGCGGCCAGTACATGGCGCCGCTGGAGCAGATCTCGGCCAAGGGCTGGGACGCGGTGCTGCACACCAATCTGACCGGCGGCTTCCTGATGGCGCGCGAGTGCTATCTGCAGTCCATGCAGCAGCAGGGCGGCGCCATCGTCAACATCGTTGCCGATATCTGGGGCTCGATGCCCGGCATGGGCCACAGTGGTGCGGCGCGCGCCGGCATGGTCAGCTTCACCGAGACGGCGGCGCTGGAGTGGGCCAAAAGCGGAGTCCGGGTGAACGCCGTGGCGCCGGGCTACATCGCCTCCAGCGGCATGGACCATTACCCGAGCGAGGCCGGCCCCCGGTTGCGCCAGATGAGCCAGACCGTGCCGGCAGGCCGCTTTGGCAACGAGGCCGAGACTGCGGCGGCGATTGTGTTCCTGCTTAGCCCGGCGGCGTCCTTCATCAGCGGCAGCGTGTTGCGGGTCGACGGCGCGCGGCCGCAGGTGCGCATGGGCTGGGGCCAGGTGGCCGCGCCCGCGGACGTGCAGCTGCGCGATGCGGTCAAGCCCTACGACGGGTTTCACCGGGCAGTGACGCCCAAAGTATTGAGGCAAGACCCTCACCCCTACCCTCTCCCGCAAGCGGGAGAGGGGGTTGATGTAACTTCTCCCTCTCCCTCCGGAGGGGAGCAGGAATCTTCTCCCTCCTCGTCCGGGACAGGGCGGGCACGTTCTCCCTCTCCCGGCGGGAGAGGGTAGGGGTGAGGGCGACGACGATGGCAATTTATCAATCATCGTGGAACCCGCAAAGTGGCGCGGCTCTGCAGCGCAGCCAGGCCATGAGCGAGCGTATCGCTCAGTTGCGAGCGCTGGAGCAGCGCGCGGCCCTTGCCTCGGCCAAATCGAAACCGGTGTTCGAGAAACGCGGCCAACTGCTGCCGCGCGAGCGAATCGCGCTGCTGCTGGACCCGGGCGCGCCCTGGCTGCCGCTTTGTTCGCTGGCCGGCTTCATGCAGGACGGCCACGAGGTGGCGAAATCGGTGCCCGGTGGCGGCATTGTGGCCGGCATCGGTTTCATCAGCGGCGTGCGCTGCATGGTGGTGGCGAGCGATTCGGGCATCGACGCCGGCGCGATGCAGGCCAAGGGGCTGGACAAGATGCTGCGGGTGCAGGAGATCGCGCTGCAGAACAAGCTGCCGTTCGTGTTTCTGGTGGAGAGCGCCGGCGCCAACCTGATGCTGTACCGGGTCGAAGGCTTTGTCCAAGGCGGCGCCCTGTTTCGCAACCTGGCGCGGCTGTCGGCGGCCGGCCTTCCGGTGATCACCGTGCAGCATGGCTCGGGCACCGCCGGCGGCGCCTACATGCCGGGCCTGTCCGATGTGGTGATCATGGTGCGAGGCCGGTCCCGCGCCTTCCTGGCCGGGCCGCCGCTGCTGATGGCCGCCACCGGCGAGGTGGCGACCGAAGAGGAACTCGGTGGCGCCGAGATGCACAGCACCATCTCCGGGCTGGGCGAGTACCTGGCCGAGGACGACCGGCAGGCGCTGGGCATCGCTCGCGAAGTGGTGGCTCGCAGCGCCCTCACCGCAACCGTCACCCGGGGGGAGAGCAGGCAAGACGGACACCCTCTCCCGCTTGCGGGAGAGGGCAGGGGTGAGGGTCCCCAACCACCCTGCCACCCGGCCGATGGGCTGCTTGGCATCATGCCCGACAACCTGCGCGAGCCGCTCGACATGCGCGAGGTGATGGCGCGCATCGTTGATGGCTCCGAGCTGCTGGAGTTCAAGGCGCTGTACGGCGCGCAGACGCTCTGCGTGCAGGCCGCGCTCGGTGGCTACTCAGTCGGCATCATCAGCAACAACGGGCCGATCGACGTCGCCGGAGCGAACAAGGCGACGCACTTCATCCAGTTGATGTGCCAGCAGGGTTCGCCGCTGATCTACCTGCAAAACACCACCGGCTACATGGTCGGCAAGGAGAGCGAGCAGGGCGGCATGATCAAGCATGGCTCGAAGATGATCCAGGCGGTGACCAACGCCAGCGTGCCGCAGTTCACCGTGATGTGCGGCGCCTCCTACGGCGCGGGCAACTACGGCATGTGTGGCCGTGCCTACGCGCCGCGTTTTCTGTTCAGCTGGCCGAGCGCGCGCACCGCGGTGATGGGTGGCGAACAGGCGGCGCGGACCATGCAGATCGTCACCGAGGCGGCGCTGCTGCGCAAGGGGCTGACTGTCAACCCGGCCGAATCGAAAACGCAGTACGACAAGATCGTGGCGCGCTTCGAGTCCCAGGCCGACGCTTTCTACACCTCGGGCCTGCTGCTGGACGACGGCGTGATCGACCCGCGTGATACCCGCGATGTGCTGATCCAGTGCCTGCAGATGGCCGACGAAGCGGCGCGTCGCACGCTGCGGCCGATGCAGTTCGGGGTGGCCCGAATGTAATGAAAGCGCCAGGAAGTTTCGGTCGCTTCGCTCCCGCGATACTTTTGAGCGGTTTAAGTAGCGAAAAAGCTTGGGGGATTTGCCGGTGCGCCTGCGCCTGCGAAGCTGGGCAGCGTCGACAAATCAATGGTCGACCTACGCTATGCACGCATCGAGGCATTACGCTACGGTCGACCCCGGCGCTTTTTCGAAAAATGGAGAACGCAATTGAACTACACCCACGAACATCTTGAAATCCAGAAGACGCTGAAGCGCTACATCGACGAGCACATCAATCCCCACGTGGACGAATGGGAAGAGGCCGAGATGTTTCCGGCGCATGTAGTGTTCAAGGGGCTGGGCCAGCTTGGTCTGCTGGGCCTGACCAAACCCGAGGAGTATGGCGGCGCCGGGCTCGACTACTCGTACTCGGTGGCCATGGCCGAGGCGCTGGGCCATATCGACTGCGGTGGCGTGCCGATGGCGATTGGTGTGCAAACCGACATGGCCACACCTGCGCTGGCGCGCTTTGGCAGCGACGAGTTAAGGCGCGAGTTCCTGGCGCCGGCGATTGCCGGTGACATGGTGGGTTGCATTGGCGTCAGCGAGCCCGGCGCCGGCAGCGACGTGGCTTCCATCAAGAGTCATGCGCGCAAGGACGGTGACGACTACCTGATCAGCGGCCAGAAGATGTGGATCACGAACAGCCTGCAGGCGGACTGGATGTGCATGCTGGTCAACACCGGCGACGGCCCGAGCGGAGCGGGCAACAATCCGCACAAGAACAAGAGCCTGGTGATGGTGCCGATGCGGGATGGCCCGAACGGCAAGCTCACCAAGGGCATCGAGGTGGCGCGCAAGATTCGCAAGATCGGCATGAATTCCAGCGACACCGGCCTGATCTACTTCGACGAGGTGCGGGTGCCGCAACGCAATCGCATCGGCGCCGAGGGCTCGGGCTTCATCTACCAGATGATGCAGTTTCAGGAGGAGCGACTTTGGGCCGCTGCCAAGGCCCTGCTTTCGCTGAACAAGCTGATCGAAGTCACGGTCGAATGGGCGCAGCAGCGCAAGCTGTTTGGCGCCACGCTGGCCGATCAACAGTGGGTGCAGTTCAAGCTGGCCGAGGTCAAGACCGAGGTCGAATGCCTGCGCGCGCTCACCTACCGGGCCTGCGACCTCTATGTGTCGGGCCAGGACGTGACCGAACTGGCTTCCATGGCCAAGCTCAAGGCCGGCCGGCTTGGGCGCGAGGTGGCCGACACCTGCCTGCAGTTCTGGGGCGGCATGGGCTTCACCTGGGAGAACAAGGTGTCGCGCGCCTACCGCGACGGCCGACTCGGCTCCATCGGCGGCGGCGCCGACGAGGTGATGCTGGGCATCATCGCGAGGTACATGGGCATGGCAAAGAAACGCCCATGAAGCGCTTGCTGATCGCCAACCGCGGCGAAATCGCCCGCAGGGTGATCCGCAGCGCGCACCGAATGGGCATCGAAACCGTTGCGGTGTATTCCGACGCCGACTCCAGCGCGCTGCATGTGGCCGAGGCGACAACGGCCTTTGCGCTGGGCGGCAACGCCTCGGCCGACAGTTACCTGCGCATCGACCGGCTGCTCGAAGCCGCGCGCGCCACCGGTGCCGACGCGGTGCACCCGGGATATGGCTTCCTGAGTGAAAACGCCGGCTTCGCCCAGTCCGTGCTGGATGCCGGTCTGACCTGGGTCGGCCCGCCGCCCGCCGCCATTCGGGCCCTGGGCAACAAGGCCAGCGCCAAGCAGTTGGCACAGCGGCTGGGCGTAGCCTGCCTGCCTGGTTACCAGGGCGAGGACCAGACGGACGCGCGTTTTGCCGCCGAGGCGCGAAGAATAGGCTATCCGGTGATGGTCAAGGCCAGCGCCGGCGGCGGTGGTCGTGGTATGCGGCTGGTCGGCAGCGCCGAGCACTTGTCTGCCGCCTTGCAGGGCGCGCGCTCCGAGGCGTCAAGCAGCTTCGGCAGCGCTGAACTGCTGATCGAACGCGCCTTGCTGGACCCGCGCCATGTCGAGGTGCAGGTGTTCGCCGATGCGCATGGCCACTGCATCCATCTGGGTGAGCGCGACTGTTCGGTGCAGCGGCGGCATCAGAAGATCATCGAGGAGTCGCCCAGCCCGGCGGTCGATTCAGCGCTGCGCGAGGCCATGGGCCAATGCGCCGTGAAGCTGGCGCTCGCGGCAGGCTATGTGGGTGCGGGAACGGTGGAGTTTCTGCTCGAGGCGAGCCCTCACCCCAACCCTCTCCCGGAGGGTGAGGGGGTCCGAAGCAACCTCCCTTTTCCGGAGGGTGAGGGGGTCCGAAGCAATCTTCCTCTCCCGGATAGAGAGGGGGTCCGAAGCAACCTCCCTTTTCCGGAGGGTGAGGGAGTCCGAAACAGTCTTCCTCTCCCGGATAGAGAGGGCGTCAAAAACAATCTCCCTCTCCCGCTTGCGGGAGAGGGTAGGGGTGAGGGCATCTGTGAGTTCTTCCTGATGGAAATGAACACCCGGCTGCAGGTGGAGCACCCGGTGACGGAATTGCTGACCGGCCTGGACCTGGTGGAGTGGCAGTTGCGCATCGCGCGCGGCGAGCCGCTGCCGCTGACGCAGGAGCAGGTGCGGTGGCAGGGCCATGCGATCGAGGTGCGGCTCTGCGCCGAGGACGAAAACTTCGCGCCGCACTCGGGCCTGGTCCGGCAGTTCCAGGCGCCCGAGGGGGTGCGCTTCGACCACGCCCTGCACCAGGACCTGGCGGTGCCGCCCTATTACGACTCGATGCTGGGCAAGATCATCAGCCACGGGCTGGACCGCGCCCAGGCCATCGCGCGGCTGCGCGCCGCGCTGGCCCAGACCCTTGTGCTGGGCCTGCCGACGAATCGAGGATTTCTGGACGCCTGTCTGGCGCATCCGCAGTTTGTTGCTGGCGAAGCGCGGATTCCGTTCCTGGCGAACCAGGCCGGCGCCCTGCGTGAGCAACTTCAACAGCGGGAGCGGCGCTTGTTGTTGCCTTGCGTGGTGGCGCTGCTCTACATGGATGCGCCGGCGACGGGCACCGGCCTGCCATGCCCATTTGCCAGGCCCGCGAAAGTGCGTTGGCGCGACCAGTTGTTGGCCCTATCGGTGCTGGAGCTCGGGCCAGGCCTGCTGCGCGTCGAGTCAGAGGGGCGGCGGCATGATGTGCTGTGGACGCGCCAGGATGCGGGGTTGCTGCGGGTTACGCTGGACGGGTTGAGGCACCAGGTTGCCGCCGTGCGGCTGGACGTTCAGCGCTGGCATCTGCAATGCGATGGCGTTGAACTCTGGTTGGAAGACGCGTCCTTCGAGCCGGCGATACAGGCGGGCGGCTCTCGTGCGACAGACGAACTGCGGGCGCCGTTCAACGGCAAGTTGATCGCGCTACCTGCCAGCGCCGGCCTCTCGCTGCGCCGCGGCGACCCGCTTGCCGTGATCGAATCGATGAAACTCGAGCATGCGCTATGCGCGCCGCGCGACCTGACTGTCAAGACCCTGTCGGTGCAAGTCGGCCAGCAGGTCGCGACGGCGCAGTTGCTGATGACCTTCGAACCGGCATGAGCGATTCGACGATGAACCCATCAGGCGATGCTGCGGCAGCCTTGCGCGAGGACATCGTCGCCCTGACCGACACGGTGCGGCGCTTTGCCTTGAGCGAGGTCGCGCCCCACGTGGAAGCCTGGGAGGAAGCTGGCGAGATACCGCGCGCGCTGTACCGCAGGGCCGCCGAACTGGGCCTGCTTGGCCTGGGTTACCCGGAGTCGCTGGGCGGCACGCCGGCACCGTTTGCGCTGCGCCATGCGATGTCGGTGACGCTGAGCCGCTACGGCGGCAGCGGCGGTCTGATGGCCAGTCTGTTTTCGCTCAACATCGGCCTGCCGCCGCTGCTGCGTCATGGCAGCGCGGCGCTGCAGCAGGAAATCGTGCCGCCGGTGCTGCGTGGCGAAAAAATTGCCGCGCTGGCTATCACCGAGCCGGGCGGCGGATCCGATGTAGCCAGCATCCGCACTACCGCCAGGCGCGAAGGCGATGACTATCTGATCAACGGCGAAAAGACGTTCATCACCTCGGGCATGAGGGCCGACTGGATCACCATGGCGGTGCGCACCGGCGAGCCGGGCAGCAAGGGCGAAGAAGGAAGCGCGCACAAGGACGAGAGCAACAACCCGCACAAGGGTGAGAGCAGCAACGCGCACCGAGGCGCGCGAGGCATTTCGATGATCGTTGTTCCCGGCGCTGCGCTGGGCCTGAGCCGCAGCGCGCTGCGCAAGATGGGTTGGTGGTGTTCCGACACGGCGCACCTGCGCATGGACAACATGCGGGTGCCGGCGCGTTACCTGCTTGGGGAAGAGGGCGGCGGCTTCAAGATCATCATGAGCAATTTCAACGGCGAGCGGCTCGGCATGTCGGCCATGGCGCTGGGTTTTTCCCAGGCCTGCTACGACGAGGCGCTGGACTGGGCACGCCAGCGCCAGACCTTCGGCGTGGCGTTGGTCCAGCACCAGGTGATCCGCCACAAGCTGGTCGACATGCAAATGCGCATTGCATCGACCCAGGCCTGGCTGGACGCGGTGACGGCGCGCCTGGACGCGGGCGACAGCTCGCCCGACTGGGTGGCCCAGGTCTGCATGCTGAAGAACCACGCGACGCAGGCCATGCAGTTCTGCGCCGACCAGGCGGTGCAGATCCTGGGCGGCATGGGTTTCATGCGCGGCACCCGCAGCGAGCGCATCTACCGCGAGGTCAAGGTCATGATGATTGGCGGCGGCGCCGAGGAAATCATGAAGGAACTGGCCGCGCGCCAACTCGGAATCTAGGATGCCCATGTCCAAACAAGTCGTTGCCAGCGTCGAATTCGAGCCCGCGTTTATCGCCGCGCTGAGGCAGATCTTTGAAGAGATGATTCCGTTCAACCGGCTGCTCGGGCTGCGGGTCACCCAGATCGCGCCCACTGGGGTGAGCGCCAGCATCAGCATGAAACCCGAGCTGATCGGCCACGTCGGCCAGCAGCGGCTGCATGGCGGCGTTATCAGTGCCGGACTTGACACCATGGGAGGCCTGGCCATCATGGCCGCGATCGGAGCCAGGCACATGGATGAGCCGGTGCTGAAACGGATGGAGCGTTGTCAGCGCATCAGCACCATCGACCTGCGTGTCGATTACCTGCGGCCAGGCCTGGGCCAGACCTTCGAGCTGCGCGGCCAGGTGCTGCGGCTCGGCTCGCGCGTGGCCAGCACCCGCATGGAGTTCCTGGGTTCCGATGGCCAGTTGTTGTCCGCGGGCAGTGGCGCCTACATGGTCTCCTGACAGCCGGTCGATTGCGTTGGTGACAGGGCCGGCGGCAGGTCCCCGATAACATCTGGCTTTCCCAGGTCGAGCGGGCGCCGCCTGCCTGACCCATTGCATGGAGAACCGCATGGCGCTGAGCGCGGCAACACCCCGAAAACATATTCATCGCCGCAACATCGAATTCCACGGCTACCTGCGCGACGATGGCCTGTGGGACATCGAGGCCGAGCTGAAGGATGTGCGGGACTATGCCTACCGCTCGCGCGACAGCGGCGAGAAACCCGAGGCGAGCATGGTGCACAACATGCTGCTGCGGGTCACGGCGGACGACCAGATGACGGTGATCGCGATTGAAACCGGCATGCCGGCGACGCCGTTTTTGGAATGCTCCCAGGTCCAGGACCCGATGCAAAAACTTGTCGGCGCGCGCCTGGGCAGTGGCTGGCGCCGCACCATCGACGCAGCCATCGGCGGCGTCAACGGCTGCACGCACATGCGCGAGCTGCTGTTCAACCTGGCGACGGCGGCGTTTCAGACCGTGCCGGTCTATCGCATGCACCAGCGGCGGGACCAGGGGCTGCCGCTGCCGCGCTTCAGCAAGCCACCGCCGCATTTTGGCAAATGCATGTCGTGGGACTTCAATGGCCCGGTCATGCAGCGGGTGGCGCCCGAGTTCTACCGCTGGAGCGAGCCGAAGGAGTAGGCTTTTCGTTCGCTGTGGCTCGCCGCCACGGCAACGCTTGCTCGAACCGGCCGGCCAGAAAAAAGCCGCCCCGAGGGGCGGCTTGGTCAGCGGTCCTGCGCTTGGCGATCAGTTGGCGTATTCGGTGAGGACTTTCCATTTGCCGCCCTGGATTTGCGACAGGCGGGACTGATTGAACGCCTGGCGCTTGTTGGGGCCGTAGCCGGATTCCATGGCGCCGAAGATGTCGCTGGGGAACTTGACGGTTTCCAGCGCCTTGACGAAGTTGTCGCTGGTCAGGTTCGGCCCTGCCTTCTGCGCCGCCACGATCACGGTCTCGATCGCCTGGTAACCATAGATCGAGAACACGGTGGGTTCCTCGTTGAACTTGGTCTGGTACTTGGTGGCCCAGAAACGCAGGGGCTGCGAAGCGTCGTCCAGGTAGGGGTTCTGCACCGTCATGGCCGAATACAAACCCTCCATGGCCTGCCGGCCCAGCTTGTGGATCAGGTCGGTGTAGACCGCTTGGGAACCGAGGAAAACCGGGTTGAAGCCGGTCTTGCGGCTTTCACCGATGGTGCCGATGGTCTCGCGGATGATGGTGCCGAGGATCACCATGTCGCAACCGGCCGCCTTCATGCGCGCCACCTGCGACGAGAAGTCGGTCGCGCCGGTCTTGAAGGTGGTCTTCTCGGCCAGCGTCATGTTCATGGTCTTCAGGCCCGCTTCGGCACCGGAGGCCACCTCCTGACCGAAATCGTCATCCTGGACGATGCTGCAGACCTTCTTGACCCCCTTTTCCTTGGCCAGCCTGGGCACAAAGACCCGCATCTGGTCGAAGTAGCTGGGCCCAGGGGCGAACTTGAGTTTGTGGAAGGGCTCGTACATCTGTTGCGAGGCCGTGATCGGGAAGATGTTCGGCACGCCCTTGGCGAACTGGATCGGCATCGTCGCCAGATTGTTGGTGGTGCCGATATGCGCGACCATGGCGAATATCTTGTCCTGGTTCACCAGTTTCTGCGCTGCCAGCACGGCCTTCTTCGGGTCGTACTGCGAATCCTCGATCAGCAGCTTGATCTTGCGGCCATGAATGCCGCCGGTCTGTTCGTTGAGTTCATCAACGCGCAGTTGCATGCCGAACCGGACCTGCTTGCCAAAGGCGGCAATCGGCCCAGACAGGTCCTGGATCGAGCCGATCAGGATTTCATTCTTGCTGACGCCCTGGGTCGGCGTGGCTTTCTGCGCCAGGGCGAGGCTGCTGGCAAGGGACAGCGCGACCAGGGCTGCGGCGGTCTTTAGTTTCATGGTGTCTCTCCTGTTGAAAAGTGGTGGTGGTGGAACGGTGGCAATCATGTTATCAGCGGCTAGCGGTACATCGCGTCAATTTGCGCCGCGTACTTCTTCTCGACCAGTTTTCGTTTCAGCTTCATGGTCGGTGTCAACTCTTCGTCCTCGGCGCTCAACTGGGTATCGAGCAGGAAGAACTTCTTCATCTGCTCGACCCGGGCAAACTTCTTGTTGACCCGCTCCATTTCGGCGTGGATCAATTCTTGCACTTCCTTCGATTTGGTCAAGCTGGCGTAGTTGCTGAAGGGCACATCGTTGTCCTGGGCGAACTTTTCGACGTTTTCCTGGTCGATCATGATAATCACCGTCAGGTAGGGGCGCTTGTCGCCCACCACCACGGCGTCCGTGATGTAGGGCGAGAACTTCAGCTCGTTTTCAAGTTCACTGGGGGTGATGTTCTTGCCGCCCGCGGTGATGATGATGTCCTTCATGCGGTCGATGATGCGAAAGTAGCCGTCCTGGTCCATGGTGCCGACGTCTCCGGTATGCAGCCAGCCGTCCTGGTCGATCGTCTCGGCGGTTTTCTCCGGCTGGTTCAGGTAGCCCATGAACACATTGGGTCCGCGGATCAGCAGCTCGCCGGTCTGGGCGTCCACCCGCACTTCGATGCCGTCGGTGGCCCGGCCAACGGTGCCTGGGCGTATCCCATCCACATTGGTGAAGGTTCCGAGCGCGCCAGATTCGGTCTGGCTCCAGACCTCCAGCATCGGGATGCCCAGCGCCAGGTACCAGCGGATCAGCTCGGGCGAAATCGGCGCGGCGGCCGACAGCAGGGCGCGGGCGCGGTGGATGCCGATCATCTTGCGCACGTTGTTCAGCGCCAGCCAGCGGCCCAGCTCGAACTTGAACTTCAGCATGGCGCCGACTGGCTGGCCGGCAAGAATCTTGTCGGCGACCTGGCCCCCGACGCCGATGGCCCAGCCGTAGGCCAGTTGCTGCAGCGCCGACGCTTCCTTGATGCCGATGATGACGCCTGAATAAAACTTCTCCCAGACCCGCGGCACGGCGAACAGAAAGGTTGGCGCAATTTCGCGCACGTTCTCCGGAATCGTGTCAGGGTTCTCGACGAAGTTGAGCGTGCTGCCGGTATAGACCGAGGAATACTCGCCGGCCAGCCGCTCGGCAATGTGGCACAGCGGCAGGAAGCACATGCGTTCGTCCAGTTCCATCGCGGGGACGTGAACGTTGGCCTGGCGCACGCTGAAGACCATGCCGGCATGGCTCTGCATGGCGCCCTTGGGCTTGCCGGTGGTGCCCGAGGTATAGACCAGGATCGCCAGGTCCTCGGGACGGATGGCGGCAATGCGCTGCTCGATCACCTGCGGCTGCTGCTGCAACCAGGCGCGGCCCGCTTCACGCAGGGCAGCGAGCGACATCACGCCAGGATCGTCCAGGTCGCGCAGCCCCTCCATGTCGAACACGACAATCTTTCGCAGGCGGGGCAGTTGCGCGCGCACCTCGAGCACCTTGTCGAGCTGCTCCTCGTCCTCGGCGAACAGGATCGTGCTGCCCGAGTCCTCGCACAGGTAATGCACCTGCCCGACCGCGTCGGTTGGGTAGATGCCGTTGGTCACGCCGGCGCAGCTGAGAATCGCCATATCGGTCCAGACCCATTCGATTGCCGTGTTGGCCAGGATCGAGGCGCGTTCGCCGGGTGCAAACCCCAGGCTCAGCAGGCCACCGGCAATCTCGCGCACCGCCACGGCGGCCTGGTCCCAGGTCCAGCTGTGCCAGATGCCAAACTTCTTCTGCCGCAGCCAGACCTTCGGACCGCGCGCGGCGACCGCGTTCCAGAACATGCGCGGCAGCGTGTCGCCGGCCATTTGCACCGCCGTGTTGGGCTGGTACTGGGTCAGTGTCCAGAGGTTGCTCATAGCGGGGCTCGTCGCAAAGTTTCGCTCGCTGGCGCTCGCACGATACTTTGCACCGGATTAGTCAGCAAAAAAGCTTGGAGCGGCCCGGCGCTTTTTTGATGATAGAAGATACCGGAAGAGTTTATCGCCATGTCTTCTTCTTCTTCCAGCGCCGCTCGCCACGCACGCCCACTTCTTTCATGCCGAGGTAGAACTCCTTGATGTCTTCCTTCTCGCGCAGCTTGGCGCAGGTGTCTTCCATCACGATGCGGCCGTTCTCCAGCACGTAGCCGTAGTCGGCTGCGTTCAGCGCCATATTGGCGTTTTGCTCGACCAGCAGGATGGTGGTGCCGCGTTCGCGGTTGATGCGAACCACGATCTCGAAAATTTCCCGGGTCAACTTCGGTGACAGACCCAGACTGGGCTCGTCGAGCAGCATCAGATCGGGCGCGGCCATCAACGCGCGTGAAATCGACAGCATCTGCTGCTCTCCGCCCGACAACAGGCCGGCGTTCTGGCCCGAGCGCTCGCGCAGGATGGGAAAGTAGGCGAAGACCAGCTCCATGTCTTTTGCCATCGCGTCCCGGTCGGAACGGGTGTAGGCCCCCATCAGCAGGTTGTCGCGCACCGACAGCAGGGGAAACACCTCGCGGCCCTCGGGCACATGACTGATGCCCTGCTGCACGATGAATGCCGGGTCGCGCGCCGTGATGTCCTGCCCCTTGAACTCGATCGAACCGCGGCGTGGGTCGATGATGCCCGAGATGGTCTTGAGAATGGTGGTCTTGCCGGCGCCGTTGGAGCCAAGCACGGTGGCGATTTCGCCGCGACGCACCTGCAGGCTGGCGCCGCGGATCGCCTTGATCGGTCCATAGGCGCTCTCGACATTAAGCAGGCGCAGCACCGGCTGGTCGCTGACCGGGGGTGGCGAGGCGCTCATATCTGGCTTTCTCCCTGCCGGAGGGAGAGGGAACAAAACACCAGGCTCATGCTGTCCTCCTGAGCGAGGTCACGTCATCGACCGAGCCGAGGTAGGCTTCGATGACGCCAGGGTCGTCCCGCACCTCGGCCGGCGTCCCCATGGCGAGCATGGCGCCCTGGTTCATCGCCAGCACCCGGTCCGACACCTTGGAGACCAGGCTCATGTCGTGCTCGACCATCAGCACAGTGATGCCCAGCTCGTACTGAATGTCCTTGATCCAGAACGCCATGTCGCCGGTTTCCTCGACGTTCAGGCCCGAGGACGGCTCGTCCAGCAGCAACAGCTTCGGGCCGGTCGACAAGGCTCGCCCCAATTCCACCACCTTGCGCACGCCGTAGGGCAGACCGGCCACCATCGAGTCGCGGTAATGTTGCAGGTCGAGCAGGTCGATCACCTGCTCGACTTTTTCCCGCGCCTCGATTTCGGCAGCGCGCGTCTTGGCCGTGAAGAAGATTTCGCTCCACAAGCTCGTGCTGCGGTGTGTATGGCGCCCGACCAGCAGGTTGTGCAACACCGAGGCGTGTTCGAACAGCTCGATGTTCTGGAAAGTGCGCGCAATGCCCAGCGTTGCAATCTGGTGCGGAGGCTCTCTCGTCAAGTTGCGGCCTTCGAAATAGATCTCGCCCGCGCTCGGCGTGTAGAGCCGGCTGATCAGGTTGAACACCGTGGTCTTACCTGCGCCGTTCGGCCCGATCAGCGTGAACACCTCGCCGCGCTTCACTTCAAAGCTCACGTTGTCAACCGCCAGCACGCCGCCAAAGCGCATGCTCAGGTTCCTGGCCGAAAGCAGGGTTTCGCTCATGACAGTCGATCAGACTTCTGGAATGTCTTCTGCCGCTTGAACATGCCCTTGCGGTAGAACGGAAACAACTGCAGGTAAGCGCGCATCTTGAGCCAGCGGCCGTACATGCCCATCGGCTCGAACAACACGAAGGCGATCAGGATGACGCCGAACACCACGCCCTGCAATCCTGGCGCATCGCCGACCACCGCCGGCAGGTAGCCCTTCGACAAAGCGATCAATTGCGGTACGCTGATGACAAAAATGGCGCCGAGAAACGCGCCATGCACTGAGCCGAGCCCGCCGACCACGATCAACAGCAGCAATTCGATTGACTGCAGCAGACCGAACTGCTCGGGCGAGAGGAACTTGAAGTTGTGCGCGTACAGCGCGCCGGCAATACCAGTCATCGCCGCCGACAGCGCAAACGAGGTTGTCTTGTAGCGCGCCAGGTGCACGCCCATGCTCTGCGCCGACACCTCGGAATCGCGAATCGCGACAAAGGCGCGGCCAGTGGAGGAGCGCAGCAGATTCAGGATCGCGAGCGTGCACAACACCGTCAGCAGCAAGCACAGGTAATAGAACTCCTCGCCGCTGTCCAGTTTCCAGCCAAAAATGTCGGGGGCTTTGACGTGCATTCCCTTGCTGCCGCCGGTCACACTGTCCCAGCGCGCAAACACCTCTTCCACGATAAAGCCGAAGGCCAGGGTGGCTATGCCCAGATAGATTCCCTTGACGCGCAGCGCCGGTAGCGCGACCACGATGCCTACCGCGGTCGACAGGCCGGCGGCGATGGCCAGCGCAAGCGGAAAGGGCAGACCCATGTTGGTCATCACGGCGTGGGTGTAGGCGCCGACCCCGAGGAAGGCGGCGTGACCAATCGAGAACTGGCCGGTGAACCCCGCCAGCAGCATCAACCCCAGGCCGGCGATCGAGAAGATCAGCACAAAGGTGAGTTGCGCCAGCCAGTATTCGGCAATCACCCAGGGAGCGGCCAGCAGCGCCAGCATCAGCAGCGAGTACCAGAACTTGTGCCCGCCATGCTTGGCGAGCCGGAGGTCCTGCTCGTAGTCGGTCTTGAAGATGAAGCGCATGTCAGCCGACGCCGGGCCGCCCCAAGGCGGCTGAACGCCCCCTCGGGGGGCAGCGAACAATGTGAGCGTGGGGGCCCATGTTCTATACCTTCTTGTGCATGGTGTCGCCGAAGATGCCAGTGGGCTTGATCCACAGCATCACCAGCACCGCGATGTAGGGTGCAATATCCTTCCACCCTTCAGCAGCGTAAAAGCCTGCCATCGACTCCACCACGCCGATGATCAGGCCGCCGACGATGGCCCCCGGCAGGCTGCCAAAGCCGCCGATCACCGCGGCCGGAAAGGCCTTGAGACCGATAAATCCCATGTTGGCATGGACAAAGGTGATGGGCGCCAGCAGCAGTCCGGCAATCGCCGCCACCGCCGCCGCCAGGCCCCAGACCATGCCATTGAGCGTCTTCACCGGGATGCCCATGTAGTAGGCGGCCAACTGGTTCTGCGAGGAGGCCTGCATGGCGATGCCGATCTTGCTGTACTTGAACACCGCGTACAGGATCAGACAGAGCAGGGCGGTGCAGCCAATCACCGCCATCTGCTCGACGTTGAGCACCAAGCCGCCCAGTTTCCAGATCTGGTCCTTGTAGGGAACCGGCAGCACATGGGTTTCGGTGCCGATGATCGGGATCATCGTGACCAGGCCGCGCAGCACATAGCCGATGCCGATGGTCAGCATCACGATGGTGAATGCCGGCTGTCCAAGGATCGGGCGGATCACCACCCGCTCCAGCACGACGCCGGCCAGACCCATGGCGACGATGGCGCTGATCACGGCGAGCCAGAACGGAAAGCCCAGAAAAGTCATCAGCGCCAGCCCGCAGAACGCGCCCAGCATCATCAGGTCGCCCTGCACGAAGCTGACGGTTTCGGTGGCCTTGTAGATCAGCACGAAACCGAGCGCAATCAGGCCGTAGATGCAGCCGATCGCCACGCCGCTGATCACCAGTTGAACAAACTGCACCCGGTATTCCCGTCCTTGAATAGAGCAATGCTGTCGTTTATAACCAGCGGCGGCCAGACTGTCCTCGGGATGTACCCTAGGGCAAGGGAAACTCCCAACGTCCTGAAAGGCAGAGCCATGAACGATTCCGTTGTAGTGACACGGCAAGGTCCAGTCACCATCGTCACGCTCTCACGCCAGGAGGTACGCAATGCGGTGGACCGGGACACCGCGCAGCGCCTGCATCAGGCCTTTCTCGCATTCGACGCCGACCCCGAGGCCAGGGTCGCCGTGTTTCATGGCGCTCACGGGCATTTCTGCGCCGGTTGGGACCTGCAGGCCGGCGCGCGCATGTTGGCCGAGGCCGGCGCGCAAGCGGTGGCGCCCTTGTCCACGCTTGAGTTCGAGCCCGAGGACGAGCAGCCACCCGGCCCGATGGGACCGAGCCGTTTGCTGCTATCGAAACCGGTGATTGCCGCGGTCAGCGGCGCCGCCGTTGCTGGCGGCATGGAACTGGCGCTCTGGTGCGACATGCGGGTGATGGAACAGGATGCCTATTTCGGCGTCTATTGCCGCCGCTTCGGTGTGCCGCTGATCGACGGCGGCACGGTGCGCCTGCCAAGGCTGATCGGCATGGGACACGCCATGGACCTGATCTTGACCGGGCGCCGCGTCGATGCGGCAGAGGCCCTGGCGATTGGCCTGTGCAACCGCGTCGTTCCTTCAGGCCAGGCGCTCGACGCGGCGCTGGTGCTGGCGCAGCAACTCAGCGCCTTTCCGCAAGCCACCATGCGGGCCGACCGGCTGAGCGCCTATGCCCAATGGAACCTGGACCTGCCGCAGGCACTGCACCAGGAATGGCAGCGTGGCAAGCAATGCATCGGCGAAGGTCTGCAAGGCGCCGCGCGCTTTGCTGCGGGGCAGGGCAGGCATGGAAAGTTTTGACGCCATTGTGTTAACGTATCCCTGAAAACGTATATACGTCCAGGAGGCCCGATATGCAATCCACCGCCAAAGTGTTTACCACCGGCAACAGCCAGGCCGTTCGCCTGCCCAAGGCCTTTCGCGTCAGTGCCAGTGAAATGTGGATCAGCAAGAACGAGGTTACCGGCGAAATCATCCTCAAGCCCAAGGACGAAGACCAGCGCCGACGAAATCTTGAAAAACTGTTCAGGATGATTGAGGAAGACCCGTTGCCTGACGAATTTTTGTCAGAGGCTTCCCGTCAAAACGATCCGCCGCGCAACCCGTTTGAAAACGGCGCGCAAGACGAGCCCAAAAGGCGCGCCCGTCGCGGAGTGAAAAAGTGATCCGCTACATGGCGGATACCAACATCCTGGGCTATTTCGCAAGACGCGCCTCCCCGTCATTGCAGCTGCGAATGATGGCGGCGATGCAAAACAACGAGATCGCCATCTCGGTCATTACGCGGGCTGAAACACGTTTTGGTTTGGCGCTGCTGAGTGCGCAAGACAAGCGCCGCGTGTCCATCAACCTGCTGTTGCAAGAGATCCCCGCCCTGGCTTGGACGCCGGAAGCGGCCGACCGTTATGGCGAAATCGCGTCGCATCTGCACAAGACCGGCAAACCCATTGGAGAGATGGACGCCATGATTGCCGCTCAAGCCATCGTTGCCGACCTGACCTTAGTGACCCACAACACCCGGCATTTCAAGCGCGTTGACGGCTTGAAACTGGAAGACTGGACGGTTTGAGCAGGGCCGAAGCATCGGGGTGCCCGCTCCGGGGACGTTTACTCTTTCGGTATCGGCCTGGGTTTCCCTTCGTCGTCGATCGCCACGTAGGTGACGCTGGCCTCGGTGACCTTGGCATATCGCCCCTGGTCGCGAAAGCGTTCGGCGTACACCTCCACCTGCACCGTGATCGAGGTCCTGCCAATGCGTGTGATGCTGGAGAAAAACGACAGGATGTCGCCGACCCGCACCGGCTGCTTGAAAATGAACTGGTTGACAGCCACCGTGGCCATGCGACCGCGCACCTGGCGCGCCGGCAGCACCGAGCCGGCCAGATCGACCTGGGCCATGACCCAGCCGCCGAAGATGTCACCGTTGGCATTGCAGTCGGCCGGCATCGGAATCACCTTGAGCACCAGCTCCTTGTCTGTGTGCAGGCTGGCCTCGGTTGGGCTTGGGTTTTCGGACATTGGCACAATCTCGGGGTAGCAACAAAGAGAATTGTCCCGCAATGCGCGGCCTCACCGGTTTTTCCTCCACCACTGCCCTGCCGCCGCCCGAGGCGCCACGCGTCAACGCGGATCTGGCGACGCTCAAGCGCCTGCTCCCTTACCTGTGGACCTACAAATGGCGGGTCGCGGCGGCGCTAGCGTTCATGGTCGGCGCCAAGCTGGCCAACATTTCGGTGCCGCTGCTGCTGAAGGAGCTGGTCGACGCGCTGGCAATCAAGCCCGGTGACAGCATTGCCCTGCTGGTGGTGCCGCTCGGCCTGCTGGTGGCCTACGGCCTGCTGCGTTTTTGCACTTCGCTCTTCACCGAACTGCGCGAGCTGATCTTTTCCAAGGCGACCGAAGGGGCCGCGCGCAGCATCTCGCTGTCGGTGTTCCGGCATCTGCATGCGCTCAGCCTGCGTTTTCACCTGGAGCGCCAGACGGGAGGAATGACGCGCGACATCGAGCGCGGCACCCGCGGCGTGCAGTCGCTCATTTCCTATTCGCTCTACAGCGTCATCCCGACGCTGCTCGAGGTGACGCTGGTGCTGACCCTGCTGGCGGTCAAGTTCGACATCTGGTTTGCCTGGATCACCATCACCGCCCTTTTCTTCTACATCGTCTTCAGTGTCTCGGTGACCGAGTGGCGCACCAAGTTTCGACGCCAG
>JBCKPH010000002.1:0-57631 GCA_038901755.1 Burkholderiaceae bacterium
ATGACGCCGATGTTCTCGGGGCAGCCGGCGACGATGACACACAGGGTGCCGGGTTTCAGTACGGACATGATTGGCTCCATCCCCCGCAGACGTTGTGAACGTCTGCCAGCATGCGGGGAGGAGTGCTCGGTGGGACGCTTTAGCCGTGTATTTGTTACGCGCCCAGGCAAGTAGTCTGGAAAATAAATCAGGCGCGATTGGGGGTGAGCCAACACTGAGAATTCTAGCAGGTGCTATGACCAGACAATCTGTCTACATCCCTGCAGCCGCCCACCTTTGCTGGTGAGCCAGGTGGTCGGCAAGACGCGCAGGGGCTCGGCCTAGACCGGCGCGGCCGGTGGTGTAGGTGGGCGCAACCGCCGCCCCCTGTAGCTGACGCTGGCGTTAAACGCACGGGCGTGCCGAAACGCTCCTTCGCCAGCCACTTTGTGACCCGGAATGAAAAAAGCCTGCTACTGTTTAGATAGCAGGATTTCCATAACCAACGCGGTGTTTAGTTGGTAGGACGTGGCAGGCTCGAACTGCCGACCAACGGATTAAAAGTCCGCTGCTCTACCAACTGAGCTAACGTCCCAACAGGCTTGACGCCTCTTGCCAAATCAATGCTTGGCAAAGCCAGAAATTATACGGTCTTATGCCTTCGTTCTCGTGAGCTGATCGAGAATCCAGCCTGCGGCACATTGCCCGAATGTGGCTGTCACCGTGACGACGGAGCCGTAACCGTGACAGTTCAGGGAACCGTCGTCCTGTGCCGCGCAGGATGGGTCGGCCGGCGCCAGCGCTTCCCGGCTGAATACGCAGTTGACACCGATCAGGCGCCGTTCCCTTGCTGCCCCATGGTCCCGGCGCAGCCGGTAACGCAGTTGCGCCAGCAGGGGGTCGTGCGTGACGCGCGACAAGTCGTCGAGATCAACCCGATGCGCATGCCGCTTGCCGCCGGCCGCTCCGGCCGTGATGAAGGGAATTCGGCTGGCAACCGCCCAGCGGGCAAGCGTCACCTTGGCTGCGACTTGATCGCAGGCGTCGAACACTGCGTCGGGATCCCGGTCCAGCAGTGCCGGCCAATTTTGCGCGTCGACAAATTCCTCGACACAGACGACGTCGCAATGCGGGTGAAATTGCATGACCCGGTCCCGCATCGCCAGCACTTTGGCCTGGCCGAGCGTTGCGTCGACCGCCTGGATCTGGCGATTGAAATTCGACTCGGAGACATGATCCAGATCAACCAGGGTCAACCGGCCCACTCCGCTTCGCGCAAGCGATTCGGCCGCCCAGGACCCAACGCCTCCCATGCCGACCACGACCACGTGCGAATGGCGAATCTGGCGTGCGCCATCTTCACCGTACAGGCGCGCCAATCCTGCAAAGCGCCGATGGGTCCCGAGCGCCGGGGCAGTGAACGCAGCGTCGGCTTTCAAACCTTCCGCTCGACGCGCCAGCTCTGATACCTGAGTCCAAGCACGGCGCCAGCGATGATGGCCGAAACTGCAACCAGGCTGGTCAGGCTCAGGGTGGAGATGCCGCTCAACCCTTGCCCGATGGTGCACCCCATTGCGGTCACGCCGCCGACCCCCATCAGCGAACCGCCGGCCAGGTGATTGGCGAGGTCCTCGGTGGTCACGAATCCCTCCCACTGAAAGCTCGCGGACAACAGGGCGCTCAGTGCTGATCCGGCGATGACGCCGACGACCGACACAATGCCCAGCGTCAGCACCTTGCTCTTGTCACTGAAGAACAGCAACCAGTCCAAGGCATAGCTGACCGGGGCGACAAAGCTCAGGGCCTCGGCCCGGCCGGAATTGGTGGCGAGAAAGGCTTCCTCCAGCGATTCGGGGTGTTCGCTGACATGCCCCAGGCTGCCGCTGACCCACCACATGGCGACAATTACGGCACCTAGCCCGAGTCCCGCCGCCAGATTTTCCGGCTGCCGAAACGCGCGGCCGGCCAGGCTCCAGATCACCAGGGCGCCACCAAGGAGGAGCGCCAATCCCAGCCCCAGTTGGGATGCGCTCATGCCGCTCATCGACGCAATCACCTGCGGCAGCGTGGCGCCTGCGGGAAATGTCATCGCGACCTGATCCACCGTGGCAACCCTGGCCACCGCCGTGATGCCCTTGAGCGTGGCAAAGCCGACCACGCCCATGGTCAACAGCACGACCAGCGACTTCAGGCTGCCACTGCCAAGGCGCACCAGGGACTTGCTGCCACAGCCGGAAGACAGGACCATGCCGACGCCAAACAGCACGCCGCCAACCGCTGCCGAGAGCCAGGTCCAGCGTGTCGAGTGGTAGAGGGTCTTGCTGGCATCGACCTGTCCCAGGTACACCAGCGTGGCAAATCCAATCATTGCGACGCCAGCGGCCAGGCCCCATTGCCGCATCCTTGTCCAGTCGCCCATGTTGAAGATGTCGCTGACGGCGCCCAAGGTGCAAAAGTGCGTTCTCTGGGCAATGGCGCCAAAGATCAATGCCAGGGCAAACGCGGCCCAAAGCACCTGCTGCGTTAGCGCTGCGACTTCCTGAAGTTGCATCGGATAATTATCTCAGGCGCGCCAACCGGTCTTTGGCCGTTTGCGCCGCTTCCGATTTGGCATACAGGGAGCCTACCTCGGCCAGCGTCAGACGCGCGGACTTGAGATCTTTCAACTCAATCTGGCAGTTGGCGACGGCGAGCAGCGCGTCCGGCGCGCGCGCATGGTCGGGCTCCGCTTGCAGGAAAGCGCGAAAGCTGGCGATAGCGTCCTTGTACTCACGCGTCGCGTACTGGGCATTCCCGAGCCAGTACAGGGCGGAGACCCGGTAGCCACTCGACGGAAACCGCCGTAAGAACTCGGTCAAGGCGTTGCGCGCGGCGGGAAACTCGCCTTTACGAAACACCGCGATGGCCGCGTCGAAGTCGCTTTTCTCAATCGGCTCGGCCAGAAACTCACGACCATCCAGGCTGACCTTGACCGGTTCAAACTTGCGCAATCGTTCGTCAGCCTTCATCGAGACTTCCGCCAGGTCTTTCTGCCGCCGCTGCACCTCGGCAAGATCGCGCGCCAACTGTTCGTCCTGTCCACGCAGACGCGCGATCTCGCCGCGCAGCGCCTCAATCTGCGCGGACAATTCAAGCAGACCGCGACGCAGTCCCGAATTGAGCTCCTCATTCACCCGCCGCTGCTCCTCCAACTGCCTGCGTTGCTCTTCGAATTGGCGGCGCTGCTCTTCGAATTGGCGGCGCTGCTCGCCAACGCTGGCGGCCAGCGAATCGCTGATGAGCGCTTCAAGCGCGCGGCGATTGGCCTCGACGCGCTGTCGCAGGTCGAGGATCGCCCTGCGCGCTTCGTCGTCCTCAAACAGGCCGGCACGCACCGCTGGCGCCGCCAGGACGCCAACAACCAGCAGCAGTCCCGCCACGCCGTGCACGAAACCCAGACGCCGGAACACCATTCTGTGCTCCATCTCAACGGGCAACAATTTCCGCGCGACGATTGCGCGCCCACGCGGCCTCGCTGCCCTCCTGCACGGCGGGCTTCTCTTTGCCAAAACTCACCGCTTCGACCTGACTGTCGGGCACGCCAAGCAGCCCCAGGGCCTGCCGCACCGCCTCGGCGCGGCGCTGACCCAAGGCCAGGTTGTATTCGCGCCCACCACGCTCGTCGGTGTGCCCTTCGATCGCCACCTTGCGGTTCTTGTCGGCCTTGAGGAACTTCGCGTGCCCTTCAATAGCGGATGCAAACTCGGGCTTGACCAGGTAACTGTCGTAATCGAAATAGATCACGTTGGCTGCGGTGTTTGCCGCAGCGCTGCTACCGGAGCGGCTTAAGTCCACAGGCGCGACCGCGCTGCGCGTTGCCGTATCGGTCGGGGCAGCGCCTGCCCCGGTCGAACTGCCAGGCGGCGCGACAGCACCTGACGACTGCGGCGTCACGACCGCAACCGGAGTGGCCGCGCGATCTTCCACCGGAACCTCGTCAAGCTTGACCCCGGAACCGCAGGCCGCCAGCAGGGCAAGCGACAGCAGCATGGACAGGCTTCGAATCATCGAGTTCTCCATCATTAAAACTTAAGGAATGGGCCCCAATCGGGCTCCCTGATGTCGCCGCCGTGACCGGCCAATCGGGTCTTGTGGCGGCCATCAAGCGTGGTGGTCATCAGCGCCTCTCTTCCAAGCTGCACCGTAGCGTACACGATGACTCGGCTGTTTGGCGCAAAACTCGGACTCTCGTCGTTCGACGTGTCGGTGATGGCGGTGACAGCGCCGGTGCTGATCTCCATCAGGTGCAGCTTGAAGGCGCCGTTGACACGGGACACGTAAGCCAGCCAGCGGCCATCCGCGCTCAGCGCGGGTGAAATGTTGTAGCTGCCGGCAAACGTGACCCGTTCGGCGCTGCCGCCGCTGGCGGGCATGCGGTAAATCTGCGGCGCACCGCCGCGATCACTGACAAAGTAGATGCTCTTGCCGTCAGGGGCGTAGGCCGGCTCGGTGTCGATGCTGCTCGATTGGGTCAAGCGCCGCGGCTCGTTCGAGCCCGCGACAAGGGTAAACAGCTGCGAGCCACCGTCACGGCTCAGCGTCACCGCCAGCGTAAGGCCGTCGGGCGACCAGGCCGGGGCACTGTTGGAGCCGCGAAAACTGGCCCGGAGCTGGCGCCGTCCGCTCGCCAGCTCGTGCACATAGATCACCGGCTTGCGCGACTCGAAGGACACATAGGCCAATTGGTCACCGCGCGGCGACCAGGCCGCGGAAATGATGGGTTCGGGGCTGGCGAGCGCACTCTGCGCGTTTTCCCCGTCGGCATCGGCGACCCACAGGTTGTAGCGCGCCTCGGTTCTGGTCACATAAGCGATACGGGTCGAGAAGATTCCCCGTTCCCCGAGCAGCTTTTCATAAACAAAGTCAGCGATCCGGTGCGCCACAAGGCGCAGGTCGCCTCTTGTCACGGCAAAACTCTGCCCTCCCGCGTCTTGCATGCGCACCACATCCCAGAGTCGAAAGCGAACATCCAGGCGGCCGTCGGCCAGCGCGGTCACACTACCGACCACCAGCGAATCCGCGCCGCGCTGGCGAAAGCTGCTGAAATCCGGACGGCTCGACTCATCCAGGCTCGTAGCCCCGGGTGCGACGGCGCGAAACTGTCCGCTGCGCTCGAGATCCGCAGCCACGATGGCGGCCAGTTTCTCGGGCGACCTGTCTTCGCCGCGAAAGGCAGCAATGGCAATCGGCAGTTGGGTCAAGCCCACGCCCGACACATCGACACGAAACTGGGCCCATGCGGCGGACCACGGCGCCGCGGCCAAGCCAGCCAGGCCAGCCAACATTTGGCGCCGGCGCTCAAACAGGGGGTGATTCATGGTGCCGATTCAGACAGTACAACTCGAAATATTTTCCATATGCGGCCTGGGCCTGCATCGTGCACACGGCGAGGCCCATCGCGCCATCCAGAAAGCCGAGCCTGAAAAAGAAACTTCGGACGAACGCCATCATGCCCGAAGCTGCCGCCCGCGCCATCGAGACCCTGCGCCCTTCAGCATGTTTTTGCACGGCCCAGGCATGGCTGTAGCGCTCCAACTTGCGCCAGTACTGCGCTGGCGTGGGATAACTGTAATGCAGCAGCGGCGATTTTAGGCGACCCGGCCTGCCATCGGTGATCACCCGCTCGTGCACCAGATCGTCGGAAAAGCGCGCGCTGCCCTTTCGAAACAGGCGAATTACATGGTCCGGCGTCCAGCCACAGTGGCGGATCCACTGACCACAAAAATTCGTCAGTCTCGGAATCTCGTAGGACGCAGCCGAGCCACACCGCACAACCTCCAGGATTTCGCTGGCAAGCTGCGGCGACACCCGTTCGTCGGCGTCGATCGACAGCACCCAGTCACAGCGCGCGCGCTCCAGCGCCCGGTTCTTCTGCGGCCCGAAGCCTGGCCAATCGGTCGTTTGCAGAACCTCGGCCCCGGCCCCGGCCGCAACTGCCGCAGTGCCGTCGCTGCTGCCATGCTCGACGACGATTCGTTCGGCGGCCCAGTCCAGAGCGGACAGGCAGTCCACGATGTTGGACGCCTCGTTGCTTGCGATCAGAATGACCGACAGAGACACCCGGTCCCCGGCCTGAGCCCGGTCGGTGCCCGTCATGGATGGATTTACAATCTTCACGTGCGCCGCCCCTTGCAACGGTTCAGGACCCATGCGGGCCTCCATAGGTGATGGTGCCAGACCAGCGAGCGGCATTCCCGGCGCCTTCGAAAAAGAGGATTTTCCCTTGAGCCCGCATGATCTGCCCGATCTTCCCACAGCCTCCCATCGAAGGACAAACGATCTGGTTTTCAACCTGGTGCAACAGCGCCTTCGGCCCGATTCTCTGGTGCTCGATCTGGGTTGCGGGGTCGGGCACATGTCACGCCGCATCGGCCGCTGGTATTCGGCGCGCAACATCGATCCGGCCTCGCGCGTCCTTGCCACCGACATCTCGGGCGAGAAGTTCTCGGCCCATGAGGTTCGCTTCGTTCAGATGGACGCGCGCCATGTGTTGCCGATTGCCGAACGCAGTCTGGACTGCGTTGTGTCGATCGAAGTGATCGAGCATCTGTCCCAGCCCTACGAATTTCTCGACCAGTGCCGACGCCTGCTCAAACCGGGTGGCACGCTGATATTCACCACGCCCAACGTCGGCAACCTTCAGTCGCGGGTGCGCAACCTTTTCTTCGGGCTGCCGTCGCTGTACGAGATGCCTTCGATTGATCCGGCCAATGCCGGTCGACTGTGCGGACACATCATGCCCTTGAACTGGGCCTATCTCGCGTACGGACTTCGACGCAGCGGCTTCACCGAATTCGGCCTTCATGTTGACCAGCACAAGAACTCATCGTCCATCCTCTATGGCCTGCTCTGGCCGCTGATGTGGCTGGCGCGTCGCGGCCTCGATCGCCACACCCGACGCTACGACCTTGCGGTCCATGAAGAGAATCGCGCCGTGCTGTCGGTCCTCAACAGCCGCGACGCTCTGACCTCGCGCAGCCTGGTTGTCGAGGCACGTGGCTGACGTCGCAAGAAAAGACATGCTGCGGATTTACCTTCGGTTTTCGGCCTACTTCCGTCCACACCGACGCATGCTGGGCCTGGGCATGGTGCTGCTGCTGCTGGCGGCGCTGGTCGAACCATTGATCCCGGCCTTGATGAAACAGTTGCTCGATCATGGCGTGGTCCAGTCCGGCCAGAGCGCCTGGCCGTGGTGGGTCGTCCCGTTGGCCGTCATTGCCCTGTTCTCGGCCCGTGCCCTGTTCAGCTTTTCATCCAATCTGGCCCTGTCCTCGGTGGCCGGCAAGGTGGTGGCAACCCTGCGCCGCGACATGTTCGCGCGCATGGTCGTCGCCGATTCGCGCTGGCTGGCCAAGGAGTCCACCAGCAGCCTGATCAATACCCTGGGAACCGAGGCCAGCGTCGCGGCCGATTCCTTTCGCATCGTGTTCCAGGGCGCCGGCCGTGACCTGCTCACTGTGCTGGCCTTGCTGGGCTACCTGTTCTGGATGAACTGGGGACTGACGCTGATCACGCTCACGCTGCTGCCGATGATTGCGCTGGTGATTCGTGTCGTCGGTCAGCGGCTGCAGCGGGTCGTGCAGCAGCAGCAGCAGGCGGTCGATGAGGTGAACTACGTGATCGAGGAGAACGTTCTCGCGAACCGCATGGTCAAGCTGCATCTGGCCCAGCACCAGCAGGTCAGCCGCTTTCGCAACGCCACCGAGTACCTGCGCGGCCGGCAGATGCGCGCGCTTGCGGCGGCCGGCGCCATGACCCCGATCACCCAAATCACTGCGTCCTTTGCAGTCGCGGTGATCCTTTCGATCGCCCTAAGCCAGGCCCAGGGAGGCGAATTGACCGTGGGTGGATTTGCCGCCTACATCACGGCGATGCTGATGCTGATCAATCCGGCGAAGAGCCTGAGCGATGCCTACGCCAACCTGCAGCGCGGCCGGGTTGCCCTGGAGCGGATTTTTCGCATGATCGACTGTCCGGAGGAGGAAAACCTGGGCAGCTATGCGCCGAACCGTGCCGTCGGCGCAGTGCAGTTCAAGGAGGTCAGCAAGACCTACCCCGAGGCGGGAGCGCCGGCACTGAACCGGGTCTCGCTTTCGGTCGCCGCGCACAGCGTGGTGGCACTGGTCGGCGCCTCGGGTTCGGGAAAGACCACCCTGGTTCAGACCTTGCCGCGTTTTCTGCTGGCCGACAGCGGCGAGATCAGCATCGACCAGGTTCAACTGCAGGACTGGGAACTCGGGGCCCTGCGCCGGCAAATTGCCATGGTGAGCCAGGACATCACCCTGTTCAACGATTCCCTGCTGGCCAATGTCTGTCTGGGCGAAACCGTGGATGAGACGCGTGCCGTGCAGGCGCTTGAGGACGCCTACCTGCTCGACCATGTCCTGAGCCTGCCGCAGGGCATCCATACGGTCATCGGGCACGACGGCCGGCAACTCTCCGGCGGGCAGCGTCAGCGCCTGGCGCTGGCGCGCGCCCTGTACAAGGACGCGCCCATCCTGATTCTGGACGAAGCAACCTCGGCGCTCGACTCGGAGTCCGAGCAGAAGGTGCAGCTTGCCCTGGAACGCCTGATGCAGGGACGCACGACCATCATCGTGGCCCATCGGTTATCGACGATACGCAAGGCTGACCGCATCTATGTCATGGATCGAGGTGAAATTGTCGAGCAGGGGAACTACGCCGAACTGATCGCCAAGGACGGAAGCTTCGCACGACTGATTCGTCAACAGACATGAGCGCCGTTGCGCCGCCGCTTCGTCTTGCCGTGATCCGGCACCAGTACGCACCATTCGGTGGCGCCGAACGCTTCATCGAGCGCAGCCTTGACGAACTGCAAGCCCATGGCATAGCTCCCACATTGGTTTGTGCCGAGTGGGACAGGCCAGCCGGCGCAGGCGCCAACTGGGAGGTGGCGCAGCTCGGTGCGCCTCGAGGCTTGAGCCGGCAGCGCCGTGAGATCAATTTTGCCGACGCTGTGCATGCTTTCCTGTCGTCACGAAAGTTTGATCTGGTGCAGTCGCACGAGCGCATTCCGGGGCTGGCTGTGTTTCGGGCCGGCGACGGGCTGCACTGCGAGTGGTTGCGGCAACGACGCCGGGCGCAGCCGGCATGGCAGCGCTGGCTGACCGATCTGGACCCGTACCACCGCTTCTGCCTGCGGCGCGAGCGCGCGCTGTACGGCCACCCGGCGCTGCGCGCGGTCATCTGCAATTCAGAGATGGTCCGCTCGGAGATTGCCGAGCATTTTCCTGCCGCGCTGCCCAAGGTTCGTGTCATACGCAATGGCATCGACAGCACGGCCTTTGCCCCGGCCACCGAACAACAACGGCTCCATGCCCGCAACAGACTGGGCATTCCCGCCGACCGGGTTCTGTTCGTTTTTGTCGGATCGGGGTTTGAGCGCAAGGGGGTAACGACCATCCTGCAGGTCGCCGCCGCGGCACCCGATGCGCGATTCCTGATTGTGGGTCAGGACAAACAGCTGTCGAGCTACCAGCATCGAGCGCAGCATCTCATGGTGGCCGATCGGGTGCAGTTCCTTGGGCCGGTGCAGGACGTGTCGGATTGTCTGAATGCCGGCGACGCCTTCATTTTCCCGACGCTGTATGACCCTGGGCCGAACGCCGTGCTGGAAGCCATGGCCAAGGGTCTGCCGATCCTCACCAGCCACAAGTGCGGCCTGGCCGAAGTCATAGTGCCGGCCGGCGCGGGCTTTGCGCATGACGCATTGGACCGCGCAGCCTTTGCCTTGAGTCTGGTCAGGCTGCTTGATGCGCCAGTCCGCCTGGCCATGGGCGCGGCGGCACGGCAGGCGGCGCTCGGGCTGAGCCTGGATAACCTGGGCGGCCGGTTGAACGCTCTGTACCGGGAGCTCTTGCACTGATGTTGCGCATCCTGCATACCGAGTCCTCCTGCGGCTGGGGCGGCCAGGAGCTGCGCATCCTGACCGAGTCGGATGCACTCGCGGCGCGCGGGCATCAACTTTGCATCGCGGCGCCACAAGCAACGCCCATCCTTGAGCGGGCAACAGAGATGGGAATTGAGGCGGTGGCGCTACCCATCCGGGAAAAGTCGGTCAGAGGATGGCTGTTCGCACGCGACTTTCTAGCACAGCGAAATTTCGATGTCGTCAATACGCACAGTTCCACCGATTCCTGGCTGACAGCTCTGGCCGTGATCGGCTTGGCTAATCGTCCGGCCCTGGTTCGCACTCGTCATGTGTCAACCGCCGTGCGGCCCGGCCGAGTAAACCGATGGCTGTACGGGCGCGCGACCAGTCGAGTCGTCACAACCGGGGAAGTTATCAGGCAGGCCTTGATCGAGCGCCTTCAATTGAGTCCGTCGCATGTGGTATCGATTCCGACAGGCGTCAGCAGCGTGATCTACCATCCACCTAGCAGCGATGAGAAGATCCTGCTTCGACGCAAACTCGGCATTCCAAGCGAATGCATGGTGATTGGTACGGTGGCAACTTTGCGCAAACTCAAAGGTGTGGACCACCTGCTCGAGGCGATCCATCGAATACGATCGCTACCAATTCATCTGGTCATCGTTGGAGACGGTCCGCAGGCCGAGTCCTTGTCAGCAGTTCGTCGTGATCTGGGAATAGAAAGCCTGGTAACCATGGTGGGTCGGCAGTCAAATGTCCAGGAGTGGCTTCAAGGGATGGACATTTTTGCGCTGCCGTCGCTGGCTGAAGGTGTGCCGCAGGCACTTACCCAGGCCATGTTGACCGGCCTGCCATGCGTAACAACTGACGTCGGTGGGATCCCGGAGCTCGCCTCCCACTTGCGGACCGCTTGGGTATGCCCGCCAAGTGACGTGGCGGCGCTGGCTCATGGCCTTGAGGCGCTGGTTGTTGATGCAGCGCTTCGTGAGAAACTTGGACGGGCCGCACGGACGCATTGCGTCGCCACCCGCTCGGTCGCGCGCATGGCCGACGCCATGGAACTGGTTTTTCATGAAGCGTTGCATGCTCCCAGGTAGGCCGTCCTCATTTGCTGTGCGTTGCATCGGCATCTGCCACGGATTTCATTCAGCCCGTCCGTTGTCGATGCTCCATGCGTATTGAAGAGGCCCGATGGATCGAGGGCTGTATCGCCAGATACATCGGCATGCCCGAATCGCCGATTGGCGAGGTGATGCTCAATCTGGGCAGCGGCACGCGCAAGGCACGAGAGGTATCCAAGCCCTACGTTCATGCCCACACCATCGAACCGTTGTTGCGCGCCGGCTTCCGCGTCGTGCACTCCGACCTGATTGAAGGCGACGGTATTGACATGAGCGGCGATCTGTTCGATCCGGCGTTCCAGCAGAGGCTGGCGGAATTGCAGCCCCAGGTCATCATGTTCTGTAACGTGCTCGAGCACCTGCCGATGCGACTGCGGCTACAGGTTCCTGCTGTTTTGGAGCGCCTGCTCGCCCCCGGCGGCCACCTTTTCATCACAGTCCCGAGGTCCTATCCCTACCATGCGGACCCGATCGACACCATGTATCGCCCGACGCCGCAGCAGGTTGCCGCGCTGTTTCCGTCGCTTCAGGTGCTCGATGCGCGGGTGATCGACAGCGACAGTTACCTGAGCGAATTCAGGCGCGGCAGCATGGGCAGGCGAACAGCGAAGCTGCTGCGGCTGCTGTTTCCCATGGTCCGGCCGCGACGCTGGCTTTCGCATGTGCACCGGTTCTTCTGGCTCTACCGGCCGTACCAGCACAGTTGCCTGCTGTTGCGCAAGCCCGAGTAACTTGCAACGCCGTTGACGGACCGTTCCCGGTGTTGTCACAGGTGCCAATCAGCGTCGCTTGCTGAACCTGAAAGCAATATTGCGGGCGAAAAGGCGCGGGTAACGGGAACGCCAGGGCCCGCCTCCTTCAAGCACCCGGAACACGACCAATTCGAAGCCGAAACCCTGCAAACTTTCCAGAAACGAATCCAGGGGCAGAAACTTGACGTGGGTGGGATCCTTGGCTGACAGCAGAATCTTCCCGCGAAGCACCCGCCAGCGATCCGTCAGGTGGTAGGAAATGGGTATGGTCCCGACTAGGTAGCCGTCATCGCGCAAGACACGGGCCGCTTCAGGCAGGCTGATGTCCCAATACGGCAGGTGCTCGAGCACTTCGCAAGCGCAAACAATGTCGAAGGTCTTGTCGGCAAAGGCCAGCGGTTGATTCAGATCGGTGATTCGAACATCGATGCCCCGCTCACTGGCTCTTGCAGCTGCCTGAGGGTCGATTTCGCAACCGATGACACGGTTTCCGCTCAGGTAGTGCGAAGTCAACTGACCGTCCCGGCAGCCCAAATCGCAGACGTCCTTGTCCGTGCCAATCCACTCACGCAGAATCCGCCCGCGCACCTCCTCATTGATGGCGAAATCGGGTTTGCGGCGAACTTGATGATGTTCGCGGTAGAGCTGCTGAAGCGACTTGTTGAAGGCCATGAATCGTGCCGTGCCGCTGCTTCAATCGATCTTGACGCCAACTCTTCCTGTGGCATCGGTGTACTGGAGGAACGGGCGCGGGACGTTTTCGAAAAACTCATCGACGGCCTTCTTCGCGCCGCCCCAATATCCGTAGTCGTCAATGATCAGCACGCCGCCTCGAGCCAATCTTGGATAGAGCACCTGCAACTCCTTGCGCGTCGACTCATACCAATCGGTGTCGAGCCGAAGCACGCTAATGCGCTCGGGCAGATGCGCGGGGTCGTCCAGTGTCGCCAGCACGTCCCCCATGACAAAGCGGGCGCGTTGCTGCAGACCGCGCTTCTGAAAGCTCGACCGCACGTCCTCGATTGACGCGTAGCACCAGTCGTTGTGATCTTTCTTTTGCTTGCGATCAAAGGTCGCGCGCGCCGAGGTTCCGTCGTATTTGACATCGGCATCGCTGGGCTCGGTCATTCCCTTGAAAGTATCAAACAGCCAGGTCAGGCGATCCTTGCCACGGCGCTGAAAAACATCCGCTGCGAGCAGTGAGTTGCCGCCACGCCATACGCCGCATTCGACAAAATAGCCCTCGATCCCGGCAGCGCAGACATGGTGACAGGCCATCAAGGTTGTGAACAGGCGTTCGCGCGAAGTCATCGACAGGCCCGAGGAAATGACATGTTCCAGGATCTGCCGGTCGGCTGCGTCGCACTCGACGGGAAAGCGGTCCGAAGCTGCAGGCGTGGCAGCAACGCGCTGGCGTAAGCCCAGGGCAGCGAGTAGCTTTTTCATGATTTGATTATCGACGCCCGATGGCTCCGAATGCCCCGGTGATCGGGGCGCACGGCGGCATGAGCACGGGCACTACAGCAGCACAATATCGTACTGCTCCTGTCCCATCGCGCTTTCGCTCTGCAAGGAGATGGGTTTGCCGATGAAATCGCTCAACCCGGCCAGGTGCTGGTTCTCCTCGTCGAGCAGCAGTTCGACCACTTGCGGCGAGGCCACGACACGAAACTCGCGTGGATTGAATTGGCGCGCCTCGCGCAGGATCTCGCGCAAGATGTCGTAGGCGACGCTCCGTGTCGTCTTGCTGATCCCCCTGCCCTGGCACGACGGGCAGGGCTCGCACAGCAACTGGGCCAGTGACTCGCGCGTGCGCTTGCGTGTCATCTCGACCAGCCCCAACTGGGAAAAACCGCCGACCGTGGTCTTGACCCGGTCGCGCGCGAGTTGCTTGCGAAATTCGGCCAACACCGCGTCCCGATGATCGGCCCGCACCATGTCGATGAAGTCGGCAATGATGATGCCGCCCAGATTCCTCAGTCGCAATTGTCTTGCGATGGCGTGGGCCGCTTCCAGGTTGGTCTTGAAAATCGTGTCGTCGAAGTTGCGCGCGCCGACAAAGCCCCCGGTGTTCACGTCGAAGGTCGTCAGCGCTTCGGTCTGATCGACGATCATGTAGCCGCCTGATTTGAGTTCGACGCGACGCTCAAGCGCCCTGGCAATCTCCTCTTCAATGTTGAACAGGTCGAAGATCGGCCGCTCGCCCCGGTAATGCTGCAACTTCTCGGCAGCCGCCGGCATGAACTCGCGTCCAAACGACTGCAGCATGCCGAACTGTTCCCCCGAATCAATCCGGATCGTCTGCGTTTCCTCGCGTGCCATGTCGCGCAGCACACGCTGCAGCAGATTCAGGTCCTGATGCAACAGCGAGGTTGGGGGAAGGCGCACGGACGCTTCCCTGATACGGTCCCAGGTCTTGCGCAGGTAGCCCAGGTCGTCGGCAAGTTCGGCGTCGTTCGCGTCTTCGCCATTGGTGCGCAGGATGAAGCCGCCAGCAGCGCCGTGATGCGCAGCGACCAAGCCTTGCAGCCTGATGCGCAGCGTTTCGCGCAGGGCGGCATCAATCCTTTGCGAGACGCCGATGTGATCGTCCTGCGGCAGGTGCACCAGCAGGCGGCCGGCGATGCTGATCTGACCCGACAGCCTGGCACCCTTGGTGCCGATCGGATCCTTGATCACCTGCACCATCATGGCCTGGCCTTCAAACACCTGTTTCTCGATCGGCAACGCAACCGGGGCGGGCCGTTTTGGCTCACCCTCGGCGTGGCGCTGCCAGCCGTTGCTGCCCAGCAGATCCGCCACATGCAGGAAGGCGGCTCGCTCCAGACCGATGTCGACAAAGGCTGACTGCATTCCAGGCAGGACACGGGCGACCTTGCCAAGATAGACGTTTCCAACCAGGCCGCGTTCCAGAGCCCGCTCGACGTGCAGTTCCTGCACCGCACCGTTCTCGACGATGGCGACCCGCGTTTCCTGCGGCGACCAATTGACCAGGATGTCCTGCTGTGGAAGGTTGGTCATGTCTTGAACCCCATCTGGCGCAGCAGTTGCACAGTTTCAAACAGGGGCAGACCCATGATGCCGGAGTAGCTGCCGCGGATGCGCGAAATGAAGGTCGCGGCGCGTCCCTGGATGGCGTAGGCGCCTGCCTTGCCAAGGGGTTCACCTGACCTGGCATAGGACCGCAGCTGCTCGGAACTGAGCCGCGCAAAGGTCACGTGGGACACACTCAAGGCCTGCAGGCGCCGCCCGCCATCGCCAAGCGCCACGGCGGTCAGAACCCGGTGCGTGCAGCCCGAGAGGCGCCTCAGCATGCCCATGGCCTCCTCGGCATCGGCCGGCTTGCCAAGAATCTCGCGACCCAGCGCGACGCTCGTGTCGGCACAGAGAACCGGCGCCTGCGGCATGGCATTGCGGCGCAGACGTGTCATCGCTGCATCAAGCTTGAGCGATGCAACCCGGCACACGTAGCTTGCGGGCGCCTCGCGGCCGTGCACGGCTTCCAATGCCTCCATGTCCTCGTCCGAATCGGCAGGGAGCAGTTCATGCGCAATCCCGACCTGGCGCAAAAGTTCCTGTCGGCGCGGACTCTGAGAAGCGAGGTAGATCATTCCAATGCAACCTATCCCCGATGGTAGGGGTGATTGTTGTTGATCGACCAGGCGCGATAAATCTGCTCGACCAGCAGCACCCGCGCCAGGGCGTGCGGCAGCGTCAGGTCCGACAGCCGGATCCTTTCCTGGGCGGTTCGTTTCAACTCAGGATCAAGTCCGTCCGGCCCACCGAGCAACAAGGCGACGTCGAGGCCGGCCAGTTGCCAGCCCTGAAGCCTGTCGGCAAGGTGTTGCGTGCTGATGGCCTCACCCCTTTCATCAAGCGCCACCCGGTGCACGGCCTTGCCGCAGGAAGCCTTGACGGCGGCGTCGATTCGCAGGCGCTCGGCGGCCATCAGCATGGGAACGGATGTGCTGCCGCGCGCCGCAGCACTGACCGTCTTGATTTCAAGACGCAAATTCCCGGTCAGTCGCTTGGCGAAACTCTCGCAGGCCTGCTCGGCCCATGCAGGCAGGCGCTGCCCGACCGCAACGATCAGCAGTTTCACCGTCGGAATCAGGGCTTGCGCGGGGCGGGCCTGCGTTTGGACACCACCCGCGAACTTGCCGTCGGCCTTGCAGCGACCCGGCTCGAAACCGCGACCGACCCGGTTCGTCCGCGCTCGGGTGCCGCCTGCCTGGGTGGCGACGCGCCGGCACGGCGCGAGGTCGAACCCCTGGCGCCGAAACGCGCTGCCTTTTTCGGGCGGGATTGCGCGCCCTCCTTCGCCAGCGCCCGGGCCGGCTTGCCCGGTTTGGCGGCCACCGTCGCAACCGGCGCGGCAACGGGCTCCTGCGGCCTGGGCGCGCCGAACTTCAGGCGAACCGGCTTGTCACCCCAGATCTCTTCAAGCTGGTAGTACTGGCGGATTGCCGGTTGCATGACATGGGCCACCGCGGCGCCGCAGTCCACGATGATCCATTCGCCGTTCTTCTCGCCTTCAATCCTTGGCTTGGAGAATCCGGCGGCGCGTACCGCATCCATGATTGATTGCGCCAGCGCCCTGGTCTGGCGGTTCGACGTGCCCGAGGCCAGCACAACCCGTTCGAACAGGGGCGAAAGATGTTCGGTATTGAAGACACTGATGTCCTGTCCTTTCACATCCTCAAGGCCATCGACGATGGCGCGCTGCAGTCTTTGAATATCCCGCTTGGTGCTCGAAAGGCTTGTCATCAGGTGGTTCGGTAGAGTTGTTGATCATCAATATAGCGCGCGACGCCGACAGGGACCATGGTCGCCCAGTCCCTGCCGGCGGCGATGCGCCGGCGGATATCGGTTGAGCTCAGTCTCAGAGACGACATGTAAATTTCGATTGGCTGGCTTGACGGACCCTGTTCCTTGTCGTTCAGGGGCGCTGCCGACGCCGCGCCAGCAAGCTCTGCTCCGCCACGCGACGGCGCGCCACGCTGCACCACGCAGAGGGTCACCAGCCGCAGCAGATCCTGCCAGCGATGCCATCGCCGAATCTGCTTCGCCTGGTCGCCGCCCACGACTAGAAACAGCTTGGCTGCCGGGTACTTCTTTCGCAGCACATCGACCGAGTCCACCGTGTAGCTGGGGCCGCTGCGCTGCATTTCAGATTGATCAACCACGACGCGGTCCATGCCGGCAAACGCCAGCTCCGCCATGCGAGCGCGATGCTCAAAGTCCGTCACGGGCTGCAGGCGATGCCCGGGTCGTCCGGTCGGGAAGACATGGATCCGATCGAGATTGAGTTGAGCAAGGGCAGCCTTGATCACGGCGACATGGGCATTATGAGGCGGATCAAAGGCGCCGCCAAAGACACCGATGCGTAACGCGCCAGCGCGCGGCGGGGTTCGGGCAGCGGTGCTCAAATCCAGTCCCGCGGCGGCAGAAATCGTGCATAGAGCTCGGCCTCCGGCGAGCCGGGCTCCGGCCGCTGTTGGTAGGCCCAACTCGCCTCGGGCGGCATCGACAGCAGGATCGATTCGGTCCGCCCGCCGCCGTGCAGGCCAAACTGGGTGCCTCGGTCCCAGACCAGGTTAAATTCGACATAGCGCCCGCGCCGGTAGCGCTGGAACGCGCGCTCGCGCTCGCCATAGGCCAGGTCCTTGCGTCGCTCGACAATCGGCAGATAGGCCTGCACGAAGCCATCGCCGACGCTTTGCAGCATGGCAAAACTCCGGTCAAAACCAAGTTCGGAGAAATCGTCGAAGAAGATGCCGCCGACTCCACGCGCCTCATTGCGGTGCCTGAGGAAAAAGTACTCATCGCACCATGCCTTGAAGCGCGGGTGCAAGTCGCGCCCGAAGGGCAGCAGTGCGCGCTTGCAGGCCTGGTGGAACCAGATCACGTCTTCCTCGAAGCCGTAGTACGGCGTCAGGTCCATGCCGCCGCCAAACCAGCTGACCGGCTCTTCGGCCTGGACCGCAAGCATGCGCACATTCATGTGCACGGTTGGAACGTACGGATTGCGCGGATGAAAAACCAGGGACAGGCCCAAGGCCTCAAACGGCGCCCCTTCGAGTTCCGGCCGGTTCTGCGTTGCAGAGGCCGGAAGCCTGGCGCCGCGCACGTGCGAAAAACCGCAACCGGCGCGCTCGAACACCTTGCCGTCTTCAAGAATGCAGGTCAATCCCTCGCCCTGCAGTGGCTCGCCCGGCGCCTTTGACCAGGCGTCCCGCAGGAACGGCCGCCCGTCCAAGCTTTCCACCAGCCCTGCGATGCCTTGCTGCAACCCCTCGAGGTAGGAACGAACCGCGGCAACCCGTTCAAGCATGAGGAGCATCGCTAGACTTGGACGCCTCGAAACCCGATGTCCTTGCGGTACTGCATGCCGTCGAAGCTTATGCCGTTGACCACGCCATAGGCACGATGCTGGGCCGACTTCACCGATATACCGAGGGCAGCCACGCACAACACGCGCCCGCCGCTGGTTCGGATCTCCTCGCCCACCTTCACGGTTCCGGCATGGAACACCATCACGCCAGAGCTGTCCGCCGGCAGCCCATTCACAACATCGCCCACCATGGGCTGGGACGGGTAACCCGCCGCGGCCATGACCACACCGAGCGCGCTGCGTCGATCCCATTGCAACTCCATGTCGTGCAGCTTCCCCTCCGTGGCGGCCATAAGCAGCTCGAACAGGTCACTTTTGAGCCGCATCAGAATGGGCTGGGCTTCCGGGTCGCCCAGCCGGCAGTTGAATTCAAGCGTTTTGACGCCCCCCGCCGGGTCAATCATCAGGCCGGCATAGAGGAAACCACTGTAAGGGATTCCATCCTTCTTCATGCCGCGAATCGTCGGCAGAATGACTTCGCGCATCACCTTGGCATGGACCGCAGGCGTGACCACCGGGGCTGGCGAATAAGCGCCCATGCCGCCCGTGTTCGGACCCTTATCGTGATCCAGCAGCCGCTTGTGGTCCTGCGAGGTCGCCAGCGCAACCACGTTGTCTTCGCCGCAGACGACGATGAAGCTCGCCTCTTCTCCGGTCAGGAACTCTTCGATCACGATCCTGGGGACCGAGGCGCCGCCGCCCCGGGTCTGGGCCGAGGCGCCCGCTGACACTGCCGGCAGCATGGCATCGATCGCCGCATGGGCCTGTTCGGCCGTGCCGGCCACCAGCACGCCCTTGCCGGCCGCCAGGCCATCGGCCTTGACCACGATCGGCGCACCCTGACGGTCAACGTAATCATGCGCCGCGGCGGGGTCGGAAAACACCTCGTGAGCTGCCGTCGGAATGCCATGTCGCTGCATGAATGCCTTGGAGAAGGCCTTGGAACTCTCAAGCTGGGCAGCGGCCCGGGTCGGACCGAAGATGCGCAGCCCATGGGCACGAAAGCTGTCGACGATTCCAGCCGCCAGGGGCACTTCGGGGCCGACCACGGTCAAGGCGATTTTTTCAGCCGCGGCCCAGGCGCAAAGCTCGGGAATGTTGGTCAAGGGCAGGTTCTCTATGGGTGCATGCGGCGAGCGGGCCGCCGTGCCCCCGTTGCCTGGCGCGCAATAGACCTTCTGAACCTTCGGTGACTGGACCAGTTTCCAGGCCAGAGCGTGTTCCCGTCCGCCGCCGCCAATCAGCAGGACCTTCATAGATTGGCATTGTGATAGACCGCCTGCACATCGTCCAGGCTTTCGAGCGCATCCAGCAGCTTTTGCATGCGAAGCGCAGACTCGCCCTCCAGATTGATTTCACTTTCGGCCCGCATGGTGAGCTCGGCAACCTCCGGGGTCAGGCCGGCTGAGCGCAGGGCGTCACGCACGGTTTCGAAAACCTCAACCGGGGTCAGCACTTCAACGCTGCCGTCGGGGTGACCCATCACATCGTCGGCGCCCGCCTCCAACGCCACTTCGAGCACGCGATCTTCGCTGGTTCCCGGCGCAAATATCAGCTGCCCACAGTGCCTGAACTGGTACGCGACCGAGCCTTCGGTCCCCATGTTGCCGCCGTGCTTGCTGAATGCGTGCCTGATTTCGGCCACGGTGCGGACCCGGTTGTCGGTCATGCTGTCCACCAGAACCGCCGCGCCGGCCACACCGTAACCCTCGTACCGGATCTCCTCAAAATCACTGCCTTCAAGCGCGCCCGTGGCTTTGTCGATGTTGCGCTTGACAGTGTCCGCCGGCATATTCGCCGCCTTGGCCTTCTCCACGGCCAGGCGCAACCGCGCATTGGACGCCGGATCGCCACCGCCAGCGCGCGCCGCGACCATGATTTCGCGGATGACACGGGTCCATGCCTTCCCGCGTTTTTCATCCTGCCGACCCTTGCGGTGCTGGATGTTCGCCCACTTGCTGTGCCCGGCCACTAAAAATCCTTGGACAATGCAATACCTTTAAGGATGCCAAGCGTCCTTGCCTGCCCGATTGTACTTTTTGAGCCAACACGAGAGGACTTCATGGCCGAGCCCATCCTGATTGCACAGCGCGGACGCGACAAGACCCTGCGCCAGTGTTTTCTATTGCCCGACAAGGCCAATCGCCACGGGCTCATCACCGGTGCCACGGGAACCGGCAAGACGATCACCCTGCAAACCATGGCCGAAGGCTTTGCCAGGCAAGGGGTGCCGGTTTTCATGGCTGATATCAAGGGCGACCTCAGCGGCATCGCCCGGCCCGGCCAGCTCACCGACAAGCTCGGCACCCTGCTCAAGGAGCGGCATCTGGCAACACCCCCCTTTGCCGCTTTCCCCGTCACATTCTGGGACATCTTTGCCGACGCCAAGGGCGGCCAGGGGCATCCGGTTCGCGCCACGGTGAGCGACCTCGGCCCCTTGCTGCTGGCGCGCATGCTCAACCTGAACGACACGCAGCAGGGAGTCTTGCAGCTGGTTTTCAAAATCGCCGATGACCAGGGCCTGCTGCTGCTCGACATGAAGGACCTGCGGGCCATGTGCCAGCATGTCGGCGACAACGCATCGAGCTTCACCACCAGTTACGGCAACATCAGCGCGGCCAGCATCGGCGCGATCCAGCGCGGACTGATGCAGATTGAGAGCCAGGGCGGCGAGCGCTTCTTCGGCGAGCCGATGCTCAACATTGCCGATTTCATGCAGACCGATAGCAACGGAATCGGCGTCATCAACGTGCTGGTGGCCGACCAGCTGATGAACTCGCCGCGCCTCTATTCGACCTTTCTGCTCTGGCTGCTGAGCGAACTGTTCGAAACGCTGCCCGAGGTAGGCGATTTGGACAAGCCCAAGCTGGTGTTCTTCTTCGACGAAGCGCACCTGCTGTTCAATGATGCACCGAAGGCGCTGCTCGAGCGCATCGAGCTGGTGGTTCGACTGGTGCGAAGCAAAGCGGTCGGCGTCTATTTTGTGACTCAGAATCCGCTGGACGTGCCCGACACCGTGCTGGCGCAGCTCGGCAATCGAGTCCAGCACGCGCTGCGCGCCTTCACGCCGCGCGACCAGAAGGCGGTGAAGTCAGCAGCGCAGACCATGCGGCAAAACCCCAGGCTGAACATGGAGGAAGCCATCACCGAGCTGGCGGTCGGCGAGGCGCTGGTCAGTTTTCTCGATGCCAAGGGGCGCCCAAGCGTCACCGAGCGGGTCTACGTGCTGCCACCCAGTGGCCAGATCGGACCGATCTCGGCCCAGCAGCGCAAGGATTTGATGGCCCAATCGATCGTGGCGGGGGTCTACGAAAAGGCGCTTGATCGGGAATCGGCGTACGAACTGATTCAGGGCCGTGCCCAAGCTCGCCTGCCGGCCGCGGAATCCGCCAAGGGTCCGGGCCCAGTCGCTGCGGCAGAATCCCCGCCCGGGTCGGCCGAGGCCCCGGGTTCGGGCCTGCTGGGCAGTCTGGGCGACCTGCTCGGCGGCGGCGCACGCCGCACGCGCGCCAGCGTCGGCGAGCAACTCATCAAGAGCGCGGCCAGCGCCTTCGGTCGTGAGGTCGGTCGCAAGGTGATTCGGGGTATTCTTGGCGGCATATTTGGTGGCAGGCAATAAAAGGCTAAGGCAAGCAATCATGGACAACGTTCACGTCTTCAGTCACCCGCTGGTGCAGCACAAGCTCACGCTGATGCGCAAGAAGGAGACCAGCACCAACGGATTCAGGCGCCTGCTCAACGAACTGAGCATGTTGATGGCGTACGAAGTGACGCGCGACATGGCGACCCAGGAGGTGGAAATCGAGACACCGCTGGAGACGATGAAGGCGCAAATGATCGACGGCAAGAAACTCGTCCTGGTCTCGATCCTGCGCGCCGGGACCGGAATTCTCGACGGCATGCTGTCGGTGGTGCCCGGCGCGCGGGTCGGTCACATCGGCCTGTACCGCGACCCGAAAACGCTGCAACCCGTCGAGTACTACTTCAAGATGCCGCAGGACATGCACGAGCGCGACGTCATCGTGGTGGACCCGATGCTGGCCACTGGAAATTCGGCGATTGCCGCTGTTGCGCGACTGAAGCGGCTGAGCCCCAAATCGATCAAGTTTGTCTGCCTGGTCACCTGTCCGGAGGGGATTGCGGCGATGCGTCAGGCGCATCCGGACGTGCCCATCTTTGCCGCCGCCATCGATCGGCAATTGAATGACCACGGTTACATCCTGCCGGGCCTCGGTGACGCGGGCGACCGCATGTTTGGCACCAAGTAGCTCTTGCCGGAACTGAGTCGGGTTTGATGCTTGATCTGCTGATTTTCAATGCGCGGCTCGTCGACGGCCGCCAGGGCATGTCTGTGGCCGTCATGGATGGCCGCATCGTCGAAGTGACGGCCGGGCTGCGCGCGCCGGCCCATGAACTGCTGGATGCGGAGGATCTGCTGCTGTCACCGCCTTTTGTCGATGCCCATTTTCATATGGATGCGACGCTGAGCTACGGCCTGCCCCGCATCAATCGGTCAGGCACCCTGCTTGAAGGCATCGCGCTCTGGGGCGAACTAAAGCCGTTGCTGACCGCGCAAGGCCTGATGGAACGCGCCCTGAACTATTGCGACTGGGCGGTGGCGCGTGGCCTGCTCGCGATCCGGTCCCATGTCGACGTGTCGGACCCTCGCCTGCTCGCGGTCGACGCGATGCTCGAGGTTCAGAAGGCCGTCGCCCCCTACCTCGAACTGCAACTGGTGGCCTTTCCCCAGGATGGCGTATTGCGAGCACCCGGCGGCGTGGCGAACCTGAAACGCGCCCTGGACAAGGGCGTCGAGGTGGTCGGTGGCATTCCGCATTTCGAACGGACCATGGCCGAGGGCGCGCAAAGCGTGACTCTGTTGTGTGAGCTTGCGGCGCAGCGCGGGCTGCCTGTCGACATGCATTGCGACGAGTCCGATGACCCGCAATCGCGCCATATCGAAACCCTGGCGTACGAGGCAGGACGCCTGGGTCTGCAGGGTCGTGTCACCGGTTCCCACTTGACCTCGATGCATTCAATGGACAACTACTTCGTCAGCAAGCTGTTGCCTCTGATGGCCGAGGCCGGTGTTTCCGCCATCGCCAACCCGTTGATCAACATCACCCTGCAGGGGCGGCATGACGGCTACCCGAGGCGGCGTGGCATGACCCGGGTTCCCGAGCTGCTGGCGCACGGCATCAACGTCGCATTCGGTCATGATTGCGTGATGGACCCCTGGTATGCGCTGGGCAGTGGCGACATGCTGGAGGTTGCCTCGATGGGCCTGCATGTGGCTCAAATGACAAGCCAGACTGCGATGCGCCAGTGCTTTGACGCCGTGACGGTGAATCCGGCGCGCATCCTGGGTTTGACCGGCTACGGCATCGAGGCCGGCTGCCACGCCGATTTTGTGTTGCTGCAGGCGCGCGATCCGGTCGAAGCGCTGCGCCTGCGCGCCACGCGACTCAGGGTGTACCGGCGCGGCAAGCTGCTGGCCGAGTCTCCCGCAGCCTCGGCCACGCTGCATCTGCCCGGTCGGCCGGTCAACACAACACACCTCAAACCAACGGAAAACCGATGACGATGTTGAAAATGCTGGGCCTCTCGCTGCTCGCCTTGCCGCTGCTTGTCCTGCTGTGTGGCCAGCTCGGACTGTTCGCCGGCAGGACGCCCAACAGGCTTGGCGTGCACGAGGGCCTGCTCAAGCCGCCTTCGCGCACACCCAACAGCGTATCGAGCCAGGCCCGACTGCATCCAGACCATCCGCGGCATCTGCAGGCGCAGATTGCGCCCCTGACCTATCAAGGCGACGGAGCGGTCGCCTTGAAGCGATTGAGCGACGTGGTCAACGCCATGGAGCGAACCAGGCTCATGCGACAGGAGGCCAACTACCTCCACTTCGAGTTCAGCAGCCGTTGGTTGAAGTTCACCGACGACGTTGAGTTCTTCCTCGACGACACGGCCAAGGAAATCCAGGTCCGCTCCTCCAGTCGCCTCGGGCGCCGCGACTACGGCGCAAACCGGGCAAGGATCGAGGCCATCCGCAAACTGTTCAAAGGCTGAGCTCGCGCGGCGGATCGATTCGCCGCCTCGCCGCAGCGTTACGGGGTGGTCGCCGCCTCGGATTCGGGCTTGAACCGGCCCTCCTTCTTGGGCAAGGGCTGAATGTCCAGGACGATTTCGGTCTTGTCATCACCCAGATCCTTGATATCCACGGTCAGGCGGCCACCGTCGACCAGCCTGCCAAACAGCAGCTCATCGGCCAGCGCGCGGCGAATCGTGTCCTGAATCAGGCGCTGCATCGGGCGCGCCCCCATCAGCGGATCGAAGCCCTTGACGGCGAGGTGCTTGCGCAATGCGTCGGTGAAAGTGACGTCGACCCTCTTGTCCGCCAGCTGGGTCTCAAGCTGCAGCAGGAACTTGTCCACCACGCGCAGGATAACCACTTCGTCAAGCGACTTGAAGCTGACGATGGCGTCCAGGCGATTGCGGAATTCAGGTGAAAACAGTCGCTTGATGTCGGCCATTTCGTCGCCCTCCTGGCGCCGGTTCGTGAAGCCCATGAGCGCCTTGTTCAGGGCCTCGGCACCGGCGTTCGTGGTCATGACAATGATCACATTGCGGAAATCGGCCTTGCGCCCGTTGTTGTCGGTCAGGGTGCCATGGTCCATCACCTGCAGCAGCACGTTGAAGATGTCCGGATGGGCTTTTTCCACCTCATCGAGCAGCAGCACGGAATGCGGTTTTTTCGTGACCGCCTCGGTCAGCAATCCACCCTGGTCAAACCCGACATAGCCGGGTGGCGCCCCAATGAGACGGCTGACGGCGTGCCGTTCCATGTATTCGCTCATGTCAAAGCGGATCAGCTCGATGCCCATGATGTAGGCGAGCTGCTTGGCCGCTTCGGTCTTGCCAACGCCAGTGGGTCCGCTGAACAGGAAGCTACCGATCGGCCGGTCGTCCTTGCCAAGTCCGGAACGGGCCATCTTGACGGCTGAGGCCAGGGTCTCGAGCGCCTTGTCCTGACCAAAGACGACGTTCTTCAGGTCGCGTTCAAGCGTCTTGAGTTTGCCGCGGTCATCGTTCGACACGTTGGCCGGCGGAATGCGGGCAATCTTGGCCACGATTTCCTCCACCTCGGTCTTGCTGATGGTTTTCTTGCGTTTCGATGCGGGCAGGATTCTCTGTGCCGCGCCGGCCTCGTCGATGACGTCAATGGCCTTGTCGGGCAAATGCCGGTCGTTGATGTACTTGGCACTCAGCTCGGCCGCCGCCTGCAACGCTGCGTTGGCGTACTTGACGTTGTGGTGCTCCTCGAAGCGCGACTTCAAGCCCTTCAGGATTTCGATCGTCTCCTGAATGCTCGGCTCAACCACGTCAATCTTCTGAAAGCGCCGTGCCAGCGCCGCATCCTTCTCGAAAATGCCGCGGTACTCGGTGAAGGTGGTGGCCCCGATGCACTTGATCTGGCCTGATCCCAGCGACGGCTTCAACAGATTCGACGCGTCCAGCGTCCCGCCCGAGGCGGCACCGGCGCCGATCAGGGTATGGATCTCGTCGATGAACAGGATCACATTGGGCTTGTCTTTCAGCGCTTTGAGCACCCCTTTCAGGCGCTGTTCAAAATCGCCGCGGTACTTGGTGCCCGCCAGCAAGGCCCCCATGTCCAGTGAATAGATCTGCGCCTCGGCCAGAATCTCGGGCACCTCTTTCTGCGTGATGCGCCAGGCCAGTCCCTCGGCAATCGCCGTCTTGCCGACACCGGCCTCACCCACCAGCAGCGGATTGTTCTTGCGCCTGCGGCACAGGATCTGGATGACCCGTTCAATCTCGTAGTCACGCCCGATCAAGGGGTCGATCTTGCCGTCGCGCGAGAGCTGATTCAGGTTGAGAGTGAACAGTTCCAGCGGCGAGGATTTTTCGTTCTTCTCGGAGCCCTCCTCGGACTCTGTGCTGGACTCGCCCGACTTGGCGGGCTCGGGCGGCTCGCTCTTCTTGATGCCGTGCGCAATGAAGTTCACCACATCCAGTCGCGTGACGCCCTGCTGGTGCAGGTAGTACACGGCATGCGAGTCCTTTTCGCCAAAAATGGCGACGAGAACGTTCGCGCCAGTGACTTCCTTCTTGCCATTGCCGGTCGATTGCACATGCATGATCGCGCGCTGAATGACACGTTGGAATCCAAGCGTGGGCTGGGTATCAACGTCGTCGCTGCCCGCCACCTGTGGCGTGTTGTCCTTGATGAAATTGACCAGGGACTTGCGCAGGTCATCGATGTTCGCCGAGCAGGCGCGCAGCACCTCGGCCGCGCTCGGGTTGTCCAGCAGTGCCAGCAGCAGATGCTCAACCGTGATGAACTCGTGTCGTTGCTGGCGCGCCTCGACAAAAGCCATGTGCAGGCTGACTTCCAGTTCTTGGGCAATCATTTCATTTCCTTCTCGCTCGGCTGTCTGACCTGACTTTAATCCAGTTCCTGAAAAACTCAACCTGCCGGCTCACTGACACATTGCAGCGGATGGCCGGCATGGGCCGCTGCATCCATCACCTGATTGACCTTCGTATTGGCGATGTCGCGCGAATATACGCCGCAAACCGCCCTGCCTTCGATATGAATCTTCAGCATGACCTGAGTCGCGGTTTCCCTGTCCTTGCCGAAGAACTCCTGTATCACGGACACCACAAACTCCATCGGCGTGTAATCATCGTTCAGCATCACCACCTGGAATAGGTGCGGTGGCTTGACTTTCTTGGTGCGTCGCTCCAGCACAACGGTCCCCCCGTTGTCCGGCACCACCGGTTTCGGCGGAACAACTGCATCCGGCGGCGGACTCTGTGTTGCCATCAGCGCATTTTATCGAGCCGTCTCACACACCACGGCTCACTCAGACTATATGACGGCAGGTCATGGGGATTCATTAGGGCAAACAGAAGGGTCAAACGCGCCATGCGGCGGGCCTGCGCCGCAGCCGCGCAAAGCAGCGACTGGCCCGAGGCCCGAAGCACCGACCCCTTGCCCGAAAAGCGCGTGCGCCGCCGTCGCCGCGCAACCGGTGTGCCCAGGGATGGGGCCGGCGCGGCGGCCGCGCCTACATATGCTCAATCATGACCTGACCAAATCCGGAGCAACTGACCTGCGTTGCCCCTTCCATCAGCCGGGCAAAATCATAGGTGACGCGCTTGCTTAGAATGGCCTTTTCCATCGAGCTGATGATCAGGTCGGCGGCCTCGGTCCAGCCCATGTGTCGCAGCATCATCTCAGCCGACAGGATTACGGACCCTGGATTGACGTAATCCTTGCCAGCGTACTTGGGCGCGGTCCCGTGCGTTGCCTCAAACATCGCCACGGTATCGCTCAGATTGGCGCCAGGGGCAATGCCAATGCCGCCAACTTGCGCCGCCAGCGCGTCGGAGATGTAGTCCCCGTTCAGGTTCAGCGTCGCGATCACGCTGTATTCGGCCGGTCGCAGCAGGATCTGTTGCAGGAAGGCGTCGGCGATGACGTCCTTGACCACGATGTCCTTCCCGGTCCGTGGGTTCTTGAACTTGCACCAAGGCCCGCCGTCGATCGGTTGAGCGCCAAACTCCCGCGCCGCCAGGCCATAGCCCCAGTCCCGAAAGCCGCCCTCGGTGAACTTCATGATGTTGCCCTTGTGCACCAGCGTCACATTGGGTTTGTCATTGTTGATCGCGTACTGCATTGCCTTGCGCACCAGACGCTCGGTGCCCTCGCGTGACACCGGCTTGATGCCTATGGCCGAGGTATTCGGAAAGCGGATTTTTCTGACACCAAACTCGTCCTGCAGGAACTTGATCAGTTTTTTGGCTTTGTCGCTTTCCGCCTCGAATTCAATGCCGGCATAAATGTCTTCGGAGTTCTCCCGGAATATCACCATATTGGTCTTTTCCGGCTCCTTGACCGGACTCGGAACGCCGGCAAAGTACTGGATCGGCCGCAGGCAAACATAGAGATCGAGTTCCTGGCGCAACGCCACATTGAGCGAGCGAATGCCGCCGCCCACCGGGGTGGTCAGGGGGCCCTTGATCGAAACCACATAGTCTCGAACCGCGTGCAGGGTTTCCTCGGGTAGCCAGACATCCGGACCGTAGATCCGGGTCGATTTCTCCCCGGCGTACACCTCCATCCAATGAATTTTCCTTTTGCCGCCGTGGCACTTGGCGACTGCCGCATCCACCACCTTCAGCATCACCGGAGTAATGTCCAGACCGGTTCCGTCCCCTTCAATGTACGGAATGACCGGCTCTTCCGGCACATTCAGCGACATGTCGGAATTGACGGTGATTTTTTGGCCTGAGCTGGGCACCTTGATGTGCTGGTACATGGAAAACGGACTCCGAACGGGACAAAAGGAGGAGGAAACCAAAAGGCGACGCATCCCAACGCGGCGCAGGCATTTTAGCTGCAATCATTCCTGGCCCATTGTCAACCGCGTGCACCGCAGCCCCGCTATGGACTCACCTTCCATGATTCGGACGGGCGCCTCCAAACCTAAACTCACTTCAGGAAAATCGTGATGACCAAGCTTCTTGCTTCCCTGCTCGTTGCGCTGTTTGCGACTGTCGCATCGGCACAAACCGCCACGCCGGCAACTCCAGCCACCGCGGCAACTCCCGCCAAAGCTGCTACCCCGGCGACTGCTGCAACTCCTGCCAAGCCAGCCGCTTCGGCTGCCATGAAGGCGATGAGCAAGGACGAAATGGCCGCTGCGAAGAAAGCCAAGGCTGACGAAATGGCAGCCAAGAAGAAAGCCATGAAGGACATGAAGAAGGAAGAACCCAAGAAGTCGTAAGCCAGACGATTGGTTGACAATGCCCGCCTCGGCGGGCATTTTTTCGATTCAACAGCCGCCGTGGCGAGCTTTTTCGTTGAGTCCCCGCCCTGGCGCTCTTTTCCATTCGGCAAGACATGAAATCGAAACATTGGCTCTGGGCCCTTTGGCTGACGCTTTTGCTGCTGGCTCTGCCGGCACGGAGCCAGGACACGCCGCAACTTGGTTTGCCGAGACTAAGCCTCACGGCAGGTATTCATCGAATTGAAACCCAGTTGGCGCAGACGCCCGAACAGCGCGCCATGGGCCTGATGTTTCGGCGCGAAATGCCGCAGAATGAAGGCATGCTGTTTGTTTTTGAGCAGGCGGCCGTTCAATGTTTCTGGATGAAGAACACCCTGCTGCCGCTGACGGCAGCCTTTGTCGCCGACGACGGCAGCATCGTCAACCTGGCCGACATGAAGCCGCGGAGCCTGGACTCGCATTGCTCGGAAAAGCCGGTTCGCTTCGTCCTGGAGATGAATCAGGGCTGGTTTGCCAGAAAAGGAATTAAACCGGGGCAGCGCCTTGTTGGTGCGCCCTTCGCGCAACGCTAGGGTTGCTCCGCGCCCCTGGCGATGCGCCATAATCTCCTCGGCCTACTTCCAACCAATTCGAACGAGGAGCGAGTCATGGGTTCAATTCTTCAGTCTTTAGGTCGTACTGTCGCTGCCGGTGTCGTGCTACTGATCGTTTTGGTCGTCCTGGTCGGGTTGGCGGGCGGCGCCACCGCGGTCATCCCCAGCAACGCCTGGTGGACTTTCCTGATGCGTTGGCTGCACGTGGCGAGCGGCGTGATGTGGATCGGTTTGCTCTGGTATTTCAACTTCGTGCAGATCCCCTCCATGCCCAAGATTCCTGATGAGCAGAAACCCGCCATCAGCAAGGTCATTGCTCCCACCGCGCTGTTCTGGTTTCGCTGGGCCGCATTGGCCACCGTGGTGACCGGCCTGTTGCTGGCCGCCATGTCCGGTTACGTCATGGCTGCACTGGGACTGCAAAAGCCCGTCGTCGCGATTGGCATTGGCATGTGGCTTGCGTTGATCATGGCCGTCAATGTCTGGTTCATCATCTGGCCGAACCAGAAGAAGGCCTTGGGGCTGGTGACAGTTGAACCTGCCGAGAAGGCGCAGGCGGCGCGCACTGCCATGCTGACATCGCGCATCAACACCATGCTGTCAATCCCCATGCTCTATTGCATGGTGGCCCAGCAAAACGGCGGGCTCTAACCAGCCAGCTGAAGCGTCTAACCGGATTGGGGCCGCCGCCCCATTTCATTCCGGGCGCACGTCGTTGACGCTGACGTCGGCCTGACCGTCAGCGAATTGCAGGGTCAACGGCAGTTTCCGGTCGATTTCGGCGACCCGCGTCACGGCGCGGCCGTCCGGACTGTTTACCCAGACAAAACCCCGGCGCAGAACCTGGCGCGGGTTCATCAATTCCAATCGAAGCTGGCAGCGTTCAAGCCGATCGCCGCTGCGCGTCAGGCAGGTTCGAACAGCCGTTTGCAAGCCGCCGCCCAGGTTGGCCAGGCGAACCTCGCCGGCGCGACGCTGCGCGCGCGCCAAATCAAGCAAGCGCTGGCCGCGCTCAAACAGCAGCATGCGCTGGCGTAACAGCAAGGCCGAAGGACGAGCGAGTCGCGAGGCCAGGAAATCCAGCGTCTGGCCGGCGCGCTCCAGCTCGGAGCGAACCCTTTGTTGCAACGACAGCGCCGATCGATCGAGCCCATCTCGGGCAACCTGCAGGGGCTGCGCCGCCAGTTCCGCAGCCGCCGTAGGAGTCGGGGCACGCAGGTCGGCCACAAAATCAGCTATGGTGAAGTCGGTTTCATGCCCGACGCCGGAGACAACCGGCAGCGCGCTCGCGGCAATGGCACGGGCCAGCGCCTCATCATTGAAGGCCCAAAGATCGTCCATCGAGCCGCCGCCGCGGGCCAGCAGAATCACTTCGATCGGCGCCGGGCCTCCAATTCCGCTGTCCACAGACCGGCGCTGCGCCCATTCGTTGAGACCGACCAAGGCCTGAATCATCTCCTGGGCGGCGCCTGCCCCCTGCACCAAAGCCGGCGCAATGACGAGCGGAACATGGGGTGCGCGTCGTCGCAACAGGGTCACGATATCGTGCAGCGCCGCGCCTCCAAGCGAAGTCACCAGGCCAATGCCCCGCGGCAGCACCGGTATCGGCCTCTTGCGCGCGGCATCGAACAGACCTTCGGCCGCGAGCTTCACCTTCAGTTTCAGGAACTGCTCAAAAAGCGCGCCCTGCCCGGCGCGCGACATGGTCTCGACCACCAGTTGCAGATCACCGCGCGGCTCGTAGACCCCGAGCCGCGCGCTGACCAGCACCGACTCGCCATCCTTGGGCGCAAAGTCAAGCAGCATGGCTGCGCGACGAAACATCGCGCACCTGAGCTGGCCCGCCTCATCCTTGAGAACGAAATAGCAATGCCCGCTCGCAACCCTGGCGAAGCCGCTGATCTCGCCCTGGACCTCGACCGGGTTGAACCTGGCAGCGACGGACTCGGAAATGGCGCGACACAACGAACCCACGCTCCAGACGCGGAGGCGGGTTGCAGGAACATCGGGTTCGGACATCGGTGCGGAGCCTTTCCAGCCTCTGAGCAGGGACCACGAGCTGCCACGTCGTGGGATCGAAGCAGGCTTCATGCTAACTGCAGCGCGCTGAAACCATTACGCCATAATGACTCGGCGAGATTCATCGCAGCGTCGCGGAGCTGAAATTTGTATTCGATCATTCAAGCCGCTGGCTGGCCGATCTGGTTGCTGATTGCCTGCTCGGTGGTCGCACTGGCGCTGGTCATCGAGCGTTTTGTCAGCCTGAAGACGTCCCGAGTCGTTCCACCCAGGCTGCTCGACGAGGCGATGACCGTTTCGCGCCACGCGGTGCCCTCGCCTGACGTCGTGCTGCAACTTGAAATAAATTCAGCCCTGGGCGAAGTGCTGGCCAGCGGATGCCGTGTCCTGAACGCCAATCCGCGCTGCTCCGAGCACGACCTGCGTTCGGCGATGGAAGGGAGCGGTCGGGCCGTCGCGCACCGGCTCGAGCGTTATCTGAGCGCGCTTGCCACCATCGCTTCGGCCGCCCCCCTGCTCGGGCTCTTTGGCACGATCATCGGCATGATCGAAATTTTCGGCTCGCAGGCGCCCGGCGGCATGACTGGCGCGGGCCTGGGTCCGGGCAACCCGGCGCAACTCGCGCATGGAATTTCAATCGCCCTCTACAACACGGCGTTTGGCCTGATGATTGCCATTCCCTCGCTGATGTTCTGGCGCTACTTTCGCGCCCGCGTGGACGGCTATCTGCTGGCGATGGAGCTGGCATCGGAGCGCTTCCTGCGGCACCTCAACACGCTGCGCCGGCCATCATGAACTTTCGTCCACGCTCCTCGGACGAACCCGAGATCAACCTGATTCCGTTCATCGACGTTCTGCTGGTCATTCTGATCTTTCTGATGCTGACAACGACCTACAGCAAATTCACTGAACTGCAGCTGCGGCTGCCAGTCGCGGACACCGACGCGCAGCGCGACTATCCGAAGGAAGTGGTGGTCGGGGTCAGCCGGTCCGGAAGCTACACGGTGAACAAGCAGGCGCTGGCTGAACGCAGCGTCGAGGCGCTGGCCAACGCGATCCGGGACGCCGCCAAGGCCGGCAAGGATACCGTCATCATCATCAGCGCAGACGCCATGGCGGCGCACCAGTCGGTCATCACAGTGCTGGAGTCCGCGCGCCAGGTGGGGTTGACGCAGATCACCTTTGCCGCCCAATCCTCAGCCAGCGCCGGTGGCCGTTAATCGCTACGACAAGTCCGGAGTTTGGCGGGGAATCTGGTCCCGGCGCGGCCCCCTGGCGCTGCTGTTGTGGCCGCTCTCCCGCCTCTATGCGCTGGCATGGGCGGTCCGGGCAAGCTGCTATCGACTCGGGCTTTTTCGCGTGACCAGGGTTTCGGTGCCGGTGCTGGTGGTTGGCAATGTCGCGGTCGGTGGCGCCGGGAAAACCCCAGTGGTGATGGAACTGGTTCGTCACTTGCTTGGAAGGGGTTATCGGGTCGGTGTCGTATCCCGAGGCCATGGCCGGCGTGACCGGACCTGCCTTGAGGTCCAGGCCGGCGATTCTGCCGAGCGTTGTGGCGACGAACCCCTGCTCATCAAGAGGACGCTGGCGGTTCCCGTTTTTGTCGCAAAGGATCGGGCACAGGCTGCCGTTTCGCTGTTGCGGCAGCATCCAACCATCGACGTCATCGTCAGCGACGACGGCCTGCAGCATGTCGGTCTGGCGCGCGACCTTGAAATCTGTCTGCTTGACGAAACTGGCTTGGGCAACGGCCTGCTTCTCCCCGCCGGGCCGCTGCGTGAGCCCTGGCCCCGTCCGGCTGATTGGGTGCTGAACTCATCCCGGCATCCCGCGCCCGGACAGTTTCGCGTCGAGCGACGACTGGCTGACGAGGCCAAGCGCAGCGACGGCTCGTCCGTTGCGCTGGACACGCTGCGTGGCAAGCGCCTGCTGGCGATTGCCGCCATCGCACATCCTGAGAGTTTTTTCGCCATGCTGCGCGAGCGCGGACTGGACCTGGCGCGGACCATCGCATTGCCCGATCACGCTGATTTCGGCGCGTTTCAATGGCCGGCCGAGGATGCGTATGAGCTTGTTTTCACGGAAAAGGATGCGACCAAGATCTGGGCCCTCCATTCGCGCGGTTGGGCTGTTCCCCTGAGCATTTCCCTCGATCCCGACTTTCTCAGTGCGCTCGACGAACGGCTTGACCGACTATCATTGCGACGAGAAACAAGGTCGAATGCCTAGCATGGATAACAGGTTATTGGAACTGCTGGTATGCCCGGTCACGAAGGGGCCACTTGACTACCTGCGCGATCGACAGGAACTGATCTCGCGCAGCGCACGCCTGGCCTTTCCCGTTCGCGATGGCATTCCGATCCTGCTTGAAAGCGAAGCAAGAACCGTCAGCGAGGAAGAAGTCAACAGCCTGCCGCCGCGTCCGCCGCTGCCATAGGGATGCTCCCGATCACTCGCGCAGGCATGGGCTTCATCGTTCTCATTCCGGCCCGGCTCGCCTCGGTCCGCTTGCCGGACAAGCCGCTCGCCGACATCGCCGGCTTGCCCATGGTGGTACGGGTGGCGCGACGGGCGGCGCTGTCCCGGGCCGAGCGCGTCGTCGTCGCCGCCGACCATCCTCGCATCATCTCGGCGTGTGAACGGCATGGTGTTGAAGCGGTGCTTACGGGCACGCATCACGCGACGGGAAGTGACCGCCTGGCGCAGGCCTGCGAGCTGCTTGGCCTTGCTCCCGATCAGATCGTTGTCAATGTCCAGGGCGATGAGCCGCTGTTGCCACCTGAATTGATCGACGCGGTCGCCCAACTCCTCGCCGGGCAACCTCTGGCCAGCATGAGCACGGCTGCGCATGAGATCCATGCTGTCGATGATTTGGCGAACCCGAACATCGTCAAAGTGGTGCTGGACAGCAACGCCATGGCGCTTTATTTCAGCCGCGCTCCGATCCCGTGGAAACGTGACGAGTACGGCGCCAGGCCCCAGTCACTGCTGCCCCCCCTGCCGTTGCGGCACGTCGGGATCTATGCCTACCGAGTTGCCTTTCTGCGCGCTTTCCCGCAGCTGCCGGTGGCGCCGCTGGAACGCCTGGAAGCGCTCGAACAGTTGCGCGCCCTCTGGCACGGGTACCGGATTGCCGTGCACATCAGTGCCAGCCAGCCCGGCCCGGGCATTGATACGCCAGATGATCTTGAACGAGTTCGCCGGCTGTTCCAGCAGGCCTGAGCTGCGCCGCTCATGCTATCCTGCGGCGCCGTTCGGCTGGCGCTGCGCGCAACAAACGAGGCGCGGTGATCGGCCGCAATGACCGAGCGAAAAGGGCATCGATGAGATTGATTCTTATGGGCGCTCCTGGCGCCGGCAAGGGAACCCAGGCGACCTTCATTTGCCAGAAGTTTGGAATTCCACAGATTTCGACCGGTGACATGCTGCGCGCTGCGGTCAAGGCGGGCAGCAAGGTTGCTAGGCAAGCCAAGCAGATCATGGATTCGGGAAAACTTGTCAGCGACGAGCTGATCATCAACCTGGTCAAGGAAAGAATCACCCAGCCGGATTGCGCGAACGGTTTTCTGTTTGACGGCTTCCCCCGAACATTGCCTCAGGCCGATGCTCTGAAGACGGCTGGCGTCAAGCTCGACTACGTGCTTGAGATTGACGTCCCGTTTGAAGTCATCATCGAACGCATGAGCGGCCGCCGTTCCCATCCGGCGAGCGGGCGCACCTATCACGTCAAGTTCAATCCGCCCACCAAAGCGGGCCGGGACGATGCGAGCGGAGAAGCCCTGGTGCAGCGCGAGGACGACCGGCCTGAAACGGTGCAAAAGCGACTCGATGTCTATTCGGCCCAGACGCGGCCGCTGGTTCAGTACTACTCCGATTGGGCGCGCCAGAGCCCGGGGCTGGCGCCCAAGTACCGAGCCATCAGCGGCATGGGCAGCGTCGAGGAGATCACCACAAGGGCGCTGCAGGCCCTGGCGTCGTAGCGTCCTTCATCAATTCGAGCATCAGCTCGATTCTGGCCTTGACCGCCGAGAGTCCACTGGCGCCGTCGAATCGGTCATGCGGACTGGGCAGCAACGGCCCGGTCGCGCAGCGCGTGGTCCGCAGAACTCGGATTCCCGCACTGACGCATAGCGCCAAGGCGCCTTCCAGCGCGGCAGACAGACTTCCATTGCCCGTTCCGGCCACCACGATGCCTTTGACTCCAGCCTGCATCAATTCGAGCGCCAATCTGCCATCGGCATGGACATGGTTCAGCAGGACCTCAACGCGCGGCCATGAATCGGGGGCAGGTAGCAGCGCCGGATCAAACGTTTGCGCCGATAGCGGCCAGGGTCCGATGCTTCGCAGCCGCCCTTCCTCGACATAGCCGAGCGGCCCGGCATCGCCCGAGCCGAAGGCGTCAAGCCGATAGGTATGCATCTTCTGAACATTCGGGGCGGCGTGCAGCACGCCGGCACAGGCAACCAAGACACCACGCGCGCCCGGGGTTGCCGCAACGCTGATCGCGTCCGCCAGATTCTGCGGCCCATCGCGCAGGGTCGAGCTTGCCGGTCGCATGGCGCAGGTCAGGACCACCGGCTTGTCCGCTGCAAGCACACGATGCAGGAAGTACGCGGTTTCTTCCAGTGTGTCGGTTCCGTGGCTGATCACCAGTCCGCACACGTTCCTATTGGCGCTCCAGTGGGCGACTCGCTTGAGCAGATCGAGCCAGATGGCAAAGCTCATGTCCTTGCTGTCGACTTGGGCAATCTGCTCGGACTCGAGTTGCAATCCGCGCGCCGCGCCAGCAGGCAGAGACGCAATCAAATCGCCGACCGCCAGCCTGCCGGTGACATAACCCAGGTTATCGGACGGGTCGTCTGCCACGCCGGAAATAGTCCCTCCGGTGCCCAGAATGACGACCGTTCGCGGTGGGGGAGCCTGTGCCATCACACTTTTCCTTGCAAATTCTGACAAACTGGTTAAAAATACAGTTACTGGATATTAAGACAGTAGCCAAGCCATCATCCCGTACCAGGAGTCACCATGTCACAGCTGCAACAGTTCCCGGTCAAGCTGACTGCGCGCCAGCAGCAGATTCTTGAACTGATTCAGAGCGCAATTGCGCGCACCGGCGCCCCGCCGACCCGCGCCGAGATTGCCAACGAACTGGGTTTTCGCTCGCCGAATGCCGCCGAAGAGCATCTGCAGGCCCTGGCGCGCAAAGGCGTGATCGATCTGGTCAGCGGAACCTCGCGCGGCATCAGGTTGAAATCCGAAGCGCTTCGCTCCATCAATGAGTCGCGCATCAAGCAATACGCGCTCCCCTTGCAGAGCTTGGCCCAGCTCGGGCTGCCGTTGATCGGACGGGTCGCGGCGGGCTCGCCCATCCTTGCCCAGGAACATATCGATCAGACCTTCTATGTCGAGAGCAGCCTGTTTCAACGCAAACCCGACTACCTGCTGAAGGTCCGTGGCATGTCGATGCGCGACGCCGGCATCTTGGACGGGGATCTGTTGGCGGTCCAGACCAGCAAGGAAGCGAAGAATGGGCAGATCATCGTGGCCCGACTGGGCGACGAGGTGACGGTGAAGCGGTTTCGCCGCAACAAGCATCTGATCGAGCTGCATGCCGAAAACCCGGACTACCAGACCATCATTGTCGAGCCGGGTGAGCCCTTTGAGATCGAGGGACTGGCCGTCGGGCTGATCAGGAATACGATGCTCATGTAGGCCGGAACCGGATGGCAGCCTCGAGCCATTCCGCTCGACCGGTGGGCGACACAACCGCGCCTCAGGGGTTGGCACCCGTCAGGTAGTCGATCTTCCCGAGTCCCACGCCGTTATGCCGAAGAATGGCGTAGGCCGTCGTGATGTGGAAATACACGTTCGGCAGCAGCCATGACTTGAGATAGTTTTCCCCGGTCATCGTGCGTGTCTTGTCGCGCCCGACGGGAAAGGTGACCTCCTTGTCGTCAGTTCCTTCCAGGCGCTCGGCCGGAACCGTCTCAAGGTAGGCCAGAGTCTTGGCGATTCGGCCTTTCAGGTCGGCGAAGGTCGTCTCGTTGTCCTCGTATTTTGGCGCTTCCACGCCGGACAGTCTGGCGACTCCGAGCTTGACCGTGTCGCAGGCAATCTGAATTTGTCGCGTCAGCGGCAACATGTCCGGCGCCAGCCGGTATTGCGTCAGGATCAGGGGATCGAACTTTTTTGCCTCGGCGTGCGCCAGGCCCTTGTCAAGAACATGAGCCAGATTGTTCAGCATCTGCTTGAACACGGGCAAGCTGGCAGTTGACATCGACAGGGACATGGTGGGCTTCCTTGGTTGGGTGTTGAGTTTGCAACGAGCGTGCGCCAGGCGCCGCTGCAATCGCAGGGCACAATCATGACATGAACATCGTAATTCTCGACGATTACCAGGACGCCGTAAGGAAACTCAAATGCGCGGCAAAGCTTGACGCCTACTCGGCCAAGGTCTACACCAACACCGTCAAAGGCCTTGGACAGCTTGCAGTCCGACTGAAAGACGCCGACGTCATTGTCTTGATTCGCGAACGAACCCGGATTCCGCGTGCCCTGGTTGAGAAACTGCCCAAACTGAAATTGATCTCTCAAACCGGACGGGCCGGCAGTCACATTGACATTGCCGCCTGCACCGAGCAGGGGATCGTGGTTGCGGAAGGCACCGGCTCACCGGCGGCGCCGGCCGAGCTGACCTGGGCCCTGATCATGGCAGCGGCACGCCGCCTGCCCCATTACATCGGGAACCTCAAACATGGGGCGTGGCAACAGTCCGGCCTCAAGTCGGCCGCTATGCCGGCGAACTTCGGCCTCGGCACCGTGCTGAAAGGTCGAACACTGGGCATTTGGGGCTATGGCCACATCGGTCAGCTGCTGGCCGGCTATGCCAAGGCCTTTGACATGCGGGTCCTTGTATGGGGCCGCGCCGCGTCGATCGCGCTTGCCGCGCGCGACGGGCACGCCAGCGCAGCCGGCAAGGAGGAACTGTTTGCGAACAGCGATGTCCTGTCGCTCTGCCTACGGCTCACCGATGAGACCCGGGGTATCGTCAAGGCAACGGATCTTGCAAGAATGGGTCCAGCAGCGATGCTGGTTAACACTTCGCGCGCTGAACTGATTGAAGCGGACGCCCTGATCGCAGCGCTGAATCGCGGTCGGCCCGGCATGGCGGCGGTCGACGTGTTTGAGAGCGAGCCGATTTTGCAGGGACACGCGCTGCTGCGGTTGGAAAACTGCGTCTGCACGCCCCACATTGGTTATGTCGAGCAGGACAGCTACGAGCAGTACTTCAGCGCGGCTTTCGACAACGTCCTCAACTTCATCAAGGGCACGCCCTCCAACATCGTGAACCCGGGCGCGCTCCAGGTCAGGCGCTGAGGCGTCCGGCAAGCCTGGCCAAGCCCCTAGCTTTTGGGCTTGTCCAGTGCCGGTGGCGGGGTATCGACCTCGAAGTCGAGCAGATTTCCCGGCGGTAGTGGCGCCGGATCGGGTGCAACCGGCGCCGGCTTGAAGCCCGGTCGGTCCTCCAGCGGCGCCGGCATGGTCGCCGCCATGGACGAACCAGGCGCGGGTCGCTCGAAATAGGCCGAAATATTCCCTACAGCGGGCTCAACGCCACCCAGACCCAGATCCAGGTCCAGACCCGCCGCCACAGTCGACGTCGCTCCCTTGGCCGCAGGATCAGAACGCGCCGCCGTCGGCAAGCCGCCGAATCCCGAGAGCGGCTTGCGCACGCCAGCGGGCATGGCGGCCACTTCCTTGGCCAGCGCATGCATGGACAGCAGTTCCTGATAAGCGGTCAGCCCAAAGGCCTGGCTCCACTTGCTGCCCGGGCGGCGGTAAATCAGTTCCTCCAACATGCGAGCCGCTTGGGGCGTGCCCCAGGCCGCCTGCACACTGGCCATCAGTTCTTCGTAACTCTCGAGACTGCGAGTCTCTTGTCCGTAAGACGAAAATTCCGGAACGTCGGCGTTGAACACCCGAACAACCGAAGCTCGCAGGCTCTCGTACTCATGGTTTTTCCCGGTCATGTGGTAGATGCGCAGCAGATCCAGGTAGGCCTGGGGGCCGGTGTCTTCGTTCGAGCGGATATGGTTGCTAAGCAACATGATCGCCTGATCCGTTTGCCCCAGCGACAGGAAAAAATCGGCCTGCTGCCGGATATCAAACAATTCCTCCGGGTTGGCCGACTTTGCCAGGCTAGCCAGCGCGGTCGCGTCCAGACCTTCGGCGGTCGCTCGCATCTTGACTGTGGTCTGCGAGTCCAGTGACACCCCCGGCTTGGCCGCCACCGGAGTTCGACCCAAATCAAGATCAACCTTGGCCGCAGCGGTTCGCGCTGCGGACGGGTCCAGGCCGGTCCCGGAAACCATCCGCAGCCGCATGTCGGCCTTGGCAACCTCCTCTCTATCCTCCCACCAGGCTCCGGCCGCGTTGACGCGCCGCCTGAGCCGCAACCAAAGTACCGCGACCAGCACCAGCGTAAGCACCAGCAGCGCCAGCACCAGATAGAAATAGGTACCCAGGCGACGCTCGTCTTCCGCCTTTTGCAGGCGTGCATTGAGTTCGGCCATCAGGGCGTTGTTCTGGCTTGTCAGGTCGCGCAACGCCTTGTTCTCTGCCTCCAGCCCCTGCACTCGCTGCGCCTCCTTGACGGCATCCTCAGGCTGGGCATTGAGTGAGCGCCAAACGGCCGCAGTTTCAGCGGCCTTGCCCGGCGACGTGACCGGCGTACTGCTCAGCTCAGTCGAGGAGCGCAGGCCCGCGACCGGCTGGCCAGCTGCCTCGATCGGATCGAGCTTGAGTTTGGGCTGGACAACGCGAGTCACCTTCTTCGGCGCCGGCTTGACCGTGCCCTGGGCCTCGCTTCGCACTGGCATGGCGGGTTGCACCTTGGCCGGACGGGCTGCAGCAACAGCGCCGGGAGCCCTTCGGACCGCGGGCGCGGTGCTGCGCTGGGCGGTAGGCGGGGCTAGCGCCGCAGCGGGCGACGGGGCCGGCGGCGTGGCCGCGCTCGGTACTGCGGCTGGGGGAGGTGGCGCGACACTTGGCGCCGCAGCAGCCGGCGCGGTCACGGCACTCGGCGCGGGAACGACAAGGGCTCCTGGCGCCACCTGCGCTGGCTCGGGCGCGATATCGGTGATGACATCGGTCAGCAAGACAAAGCGACGACTCGAGACCTGGCTGCAGCCGGCGCGCAAACTGACCGTCACAAACGGCTCGTCAATGATCGCTGCCGAGCGAATCCGCGCGATCGCATTGCCCGACGCGTCCGCCGCCTCCATGGAGACGGTGACCCGATTCGGGTCCACCGTGGCATCGCCATTGAAGACGTCCGCCGCGAGACAAAGGGAACGCGCGTCTTCGCCCGGATTGACCGACATCACGACAGAAACACTGAGCGGCTGGCCCAGAATCACGCTGCCGCGAATCTGCCCAATCGTCATCGAAGACGCAGTGACAGCGGTACCTAGCAGCGCGCCAGCAAATGCGTAGCGCGAGAGTTTGACCAAGGTTTTCATGGATTTTTTAGCATTCTGGCACAACGGGCGATCGGTCCGGCTGGACAATAATCCCTCAGATGCCTGCAATTTTCTCGAAAGTCGGGGTCATTGGCGCCGGGGCCATGGGCCGTGGTATCGCCCAGATGGCAGCGCAGGCTGGCAGCGAGGTGCTGTTGTATGACGTCGAGGTTCAGAGCCGAAACGAGGCTATCGCGGCGATTCGCTTGCAATGGACGCGTTCTCGCGACAAGGGGCGGCTCAGCGCAGAGCAGGCTGATCTCTGGACACAAGCGCTGCGACCGTGTCAGCAGTTGACGGATCTGGCGCAATGCTCGCTCGTGATTGAAGCCATCGTCGAGCGACTCGACGCGAAGCAGCGCCTGCTGGCCGAGGTAGAGCAGATCGTGGCGGCTGGCAGCATCCTGGCGACAAATACTTCGTCCCTCTCGGTGACGGCCATCGCTTCGGCCCTGCAGCGGCCATCGGACTTTGCTGGCTACCATTTTTTCAACCCGGCGCCGCTAATGAAAGTGGTGGAGGTCATCGCCGGATTGAAAACCGATGCCGCCGTCTGCGAACGACTCGTCGAATACACCCGAGCCATGGGGCACCTCCCGGTGCGAGCCAAGGACACGCCTGGATTCATCGTCAACCATGCCGGACGCGGCTACGTCACCGAAGCGCTCCGCATCGTCAGCGAAGGGGTCGCGGATTTTGCGACGATTGATCGCATTCTGAAAGACCAGGTCGGGTTCAGGCTCGGGCCCTTTGAACTGCTGGATCTGACGGGTCTTGATGTCTCGCACCCTGTCATGGAGTCCATTTACCATCAGTATTACGAGGAGCCGCGCTACCGTCCCAGCGTGATCGCGGCGCAGCGCGTGGCTGCCGGTCTGCTCGGCCGCAAGTCAGGCGCTGGCTTCTACGCCTACCAGGATGGCAGGGCGCAGGTTCCGGCCGAACCCGCAGTTCCCGATGTGCCCGAAATGCCTCCGGTATGGGTGTCGCCACAGGCCTCGCGCCGCGCCGAATTGATCGACTTGTTGAGAGATCTTGGCACGACGATTGAGTCTGGAACCGAGCCGACCCCGGGTGCTCTCATCCTTGTAGCGCCTGTTGGATTCGATGTCAGCAGCGTCGTTGCCGCCGAACGTCTGGACCCGGCACGAACCCTTGGCCTTGATCTGTTGCTGGAGGACAGGGCAACGCGCCGCCGGGTGCTGGCGAGCAACCCGGCGACACGCCAGGACTATGTTGACGCTGCCCATAGCCTTTTCTCCCGCGATGGCAAGGCGACCAGCGTGATTCGCGACAGCGGCGGCTTTGTCACCCAGAGGGTTCTTGCCACCATCGTCAACATTGCGTCCGACATCTGCCAGCAGAAGGTTTGCACGCCGCAGGATCTTGACGCCGCCGTCACGCTCGGCCTGGGCTATCCGGTTGGCCCGCTGGCGCTTGGCGACCGCTGCGGCGCCGCCAGGCTGCTCGAACTGCTGCTGAATCTGCAGACGCTGTATGGTGACCCGCGTTACCGTCCCAGCCCCTGGCTGCGCCGGCGCGCCGTGCTCGGTCTGAGTCTGTTGCACGAGGAATCCTGACTCCGCGCGGCACAAAATCGCGCGATTCCGGCGCGCCGGGCCGCGCGACAATGGCAGGCCGGAGAGTCACAGAGAAGACAGGCCATGGACGATCCAATTCTTACCATCGAGGAAAGAGAGGCGATCAACGGCGGTCGATGGTTCTCTTCGCTTTCACCTTCATTGCGACACGACATTCTGCGATGCGCCTACGTCAGACGATTCAAGGACGGCGACCTGCTGTCGGCGCGCGGCGACACGCCGCAGGAATGGATTGCCTGCGCCAAAGGGGCGGTGCGGGTCAGCTCCACCTCGATCTCGGGCAAACAGATCACGCTGACCTACGTCGAACCTGGCATCTGGTTCGGTGACGTGGCGATCTTCGACGGCGACCAGCGGACCCATGACAGCTACGCCCATGGGAAAACAACCCTGTTGTGTGTCGCCCGCGCCGATTTTCAAAAGATCCTTGCCACCCACGTCGAACTCTATGAGGCGCTGATGCGCCTGCAGGCACGCCGGATTCGCCAGCTGTTCGGGCTGGTCGAGGACCTGAACACGCTGCCCCTGCGAGCAAGGCTGGCGAAGCAGTTGCTGCATCTGGTTCGAAGCTATGGCGTGCCCAGCCTGTCCGACGAGACAGAAACCCGCATCGGGCTGCATCTGGCCCAGGAGGAACTGGCGCAACTGCTCGGCGCATCGCGCCAGCGCGTCAACCAGGAACTCAAGCTGATGGAGCGCGAACAGACGATCCGCATTGAGCCGGGAGGACTGGTGATCCGCAATCGCCAGGCCCTGATGCGCATTTACGAGACAGACAATTGACGCTGATGAGCAACTACGATCATTTCGTCGGAACACGGCCGGTGACGGCACAGCACGCGATTGACATGGGAGCCCTGCAGGCCTACCTGGAAAAACATCTGAGCGGCTTTTCCGGTCCGCTGACTCTGGAAATGTTCAAAGGCGGGCAGTCCAATCCAACCTACCGACTGCAAAGCAGCAGCGGAGCCTACGTGCTGCGCGCCAAGCCCGGACCCGTGGCCAAACTGCTGCCCTCGGCGCACGCTATCGAGCGCGAGTACGCCGTCATGAGTGGGCTGCATGGAACCGGGGTTCCGGTGGCCCGGATGTTGTGCCTTTGTGAAGACGAGTCGATCATCGGGCGCGCCTTCTACGTGATGGAGCTGGTCGAAGGGCGAGTCCTTTGGGACCAGTCGCTACCCGGCCTGGCGGCCACCGAGCGCAGCGCCATCTACGACGAGATGAATCGGGTCATTGCCGCCCTGCACCGGGTGCGGCCGGCCGAACGTGGCCTCGCGTCTTTCGGCAAGCCCGGCAATTATTTCGAGCGACAGATCGGTCGCTGGAGCAGGCAGTACCAGGCCTCGATCACCAAGCCGGTGCCGGCCATGGATCGCCTGATGGAGTGGTTGCCCTCGAACATTCCGGCCGGAGCCAGGGATGAAACCATGGTCTCGGTGGTGCATGGTGACTATCGCCTGGACAACCTGATCTTTCATCCGACCTTGCCCAAGATCATGGCCGTGCTCGACTGGGAACTCTCCACGCTGGGGCACCCGCTGGCCGATTTCAGCTACCACTGCATGTCCTGGCATATTCCACCCGGCTCATTCCGTGGTCTGGGCGGGGTGGACGTGAAGGGCCTGGGCATTCCGACCGAAGCCGAATACATCAGGATGTACTGCGACCGTACCGGTTTCGGCACACCCGAGACACTGGCGCGCGACTGGAACTTCTATTTGGCCTACAACCTGTTCCGGCTTGCCGCGATCCTGCAGGGCATTGCCAAACGCGTCGAAACGGGTACCGCTGCCAGCGCCCAGGCTGCCGCCTCAGCCGCAGGCGTCGCGCCCCTGGCCGATATGGGCTGGCAATTTGCGCAGAAATATTGAGTTTCTCCCGGGCCGCAGCATCCTCCCAACCAACCGCATCGGAAACACCATGGACTTCGAGTATTCCCCCAAAGTGAAGCAATTGCAGGCCAAGTTGCAGTCCTTCATGGATCAGCACATCGACCCGAATGAGGAGCGCTTTTTCAGCGAGATTGCGCAGAATCGGGCCGCCGGCAACGCCTGGGTTCCGACCCGAATCGTCGAGGAACTGAAACCCCTGGCGCGTAAGGCCGGTCTTTGGAACCTGTTCCTGCCGCGCTCAACGCGAGCGCCCGAAGGATTGTCGAACCTGGAGTACGCGCCCCTTTGCGAAATCATGGGCCGCGCACCGTTCTCGGCCGAGGTATTCAACTGCTCCGCGCCCGACACCGGCAACATGGAAACAATCGAGCGCTATGGCAGCGAGCGGCAGAAGGAGCAGTGGCTTGAGCCCCTGTTGCGCGGCGAAATTCGATCGGCCTTTTTGATGACCGAGCCAGCGGTGGCCTCCTCGGACGCCACCAACATTGAATGCAGCATGCGCCGCGAAGGCGACGAGTACGTTATCAACGGGCGCAAATGGTGGTCTTCCGGCGCCGGTGATCCGCGCTGCGTCATCTACATCGTGATGGGCAAGACCGACCCGGAAGCCGGGCGCCATCAGCAGCAGTCGATGGTTCTGGTGCCGACCAACACGCCCGGCGTCAAGATCCTGCGCGCCTTATCGGTTTTTGGCTACGACGACGCACCGCATGGCCACATGGAGGTGCTGCTGGAGAACGTCCGGGTCCCGGTGTCGAACATCCTGCTCGGTGAGGGCCGTGGCTTTGAGATCGCACAGGGACGGCTCGGACCCGGGCGGATTCACCACTGCATGCGCACGGTCGGAATTTCCGAGCGAGTCCTGGAACTGATGTGCAAGCGGCTCAACAACCGGGTCGCATTTGGCAGCATCATTGGACGTCAAACGGTCTGGCAGGAACGCGTTGCCGAGTCCCGCTGCATGATTGAGCAGGCGCGCCTGCTGACCTTGAAAGCGGCCCACATGATGGATACCGTGGGCAACAAGTTCGCCAAGGCAGAGATTGCCATGATCAAGGTGATTGCGCCAAACATGGCCTGCAAGATCATCGACTGGGCGATCCAGGCCTACGGGGCTGCTGGCGTGTCGCAGGACTTTCCCCTGGCCTACGCCTATGCGCATCAGCGCACGCTAAGGCTGGCCGACGGGCCTGATGAGGTGCATCGCAACGCGCTCGCCAAAATCGAACTGGCCAAACATCTGACGCATCCCAGCACGGTTGACATGCCGATCACTCGCGGCAGTTGAGCCAGGCGGCGCCGCGTTCATGCGGCTTGCAAGGCGTTGTCGAGAGGGGTTGCGCGAGGCTTCAGGCCGTGGGGACCGGAAATCCCGCTGCCGCAACTTCACATGCGCTCAGCAATACGGCGGCCGCATGTTGAACCGTCGACACATCAGCCGGCTGGAAACCCATGCGCAAATAGAGCTTGCTGCGTGAAAATTGCAGGGTGAAAGGGGTTGCCTTTCCGGCGTCCTGTTCCGGCCAGTTCATCAGCACTTCGCACAGTTGCTCGTTCACCAGCACAGAGGCGTGGGGCCTGCGGTCCGCCATCACCGAATAACGCTGCCAGAATTCTGGCGGCAGGCCGTCCCAGCCGAACTCCTCAAAAATCGTCACCCAGCGCATCTCATCCTGCATTTCCGGACTGACCACGGTTTGCACCGAGTCGGTGTACAGCTTGAACACCCGCTCGTCCAGCGACTCCTTCAGGTCGCGGCTCATGACGATCACACTGACGTTCGGATCCGCAGTCAGACCCACCTTGCCGCGCAATTGCTGGCCAACGATGAAATCGCGGGTCGAAGGCCCGATCTCGATCGCCCATGGCTGACCGGCAAACGAGCCATCGATCAGGTAGCTGCCGGCACCTTTCGCCACACATTTCAGCCCGGCCGAACGCGCCCAATCGGGAATCGACCCGGTCGCGCCTGCCGCGGCCAGTTCGGGCTTGTTGAGGATGGCCTTGATGCGATCGAACATGTGGCGAATCGATGAACTGGGGGATCAGTTTTTCAGTCGTACCCTGCAAGCCGGGCAAGCTGCCGACCAGCCTGAAACCCGCCGCCCTGCCCTGGCCTGCCCGACAGGAATCGAACCTGTGACCCTCAGCTTAGAAGGCTGATGCTCTATCCAACTGAGCTACGGGCAGATTCAAAAACTCTGGGGCGAAACCGCTCTAATGATGCCTTGAAACCAGCATGGATACTATGTTTTTAATTTAGAAAATTCATTTTGTTCCCCGGTTTGTTCCCCGGTATTGCCTTTGATACCCTGCTTTTTTCCCTTTGCCGCAGTGCCCGGCAAGTCGGGATCAGCGCCGCCTTGATCCCTGGGAATATATCCCATCTTGTCACCCAAACACCACGGTGACTTGCCGCACTCAGTAAACGACAGCACGCAACTGGTGGCGGCGCGTCAGCGCCGCTCTTCTCCCCCGGTTTACGCGCGGGCTGAGGGAGCCTGTCACCGCCGATGCGAAATTGACCCAGGATGCCGGAACTCCTTGACCCGCTTGCAACGACCGCAAACCGTTGCCGACAGCGGTGATTGAGACGTTGGCGGTGGGTCAGTAAAAATCGGCGCAGTGGGTCAATTTCGCGTCGGCGCACACAACAGAGTCCTTAAACAGTTTCCAGAAGCCTTCCACCGTATTGACATGGTGGATACCGTCAACGTACTGACCTGCTCCGTGTTGCACAGTGCCGTGCTTATAGCCACGAGGTGCAAGTAAATTGTAGGAGCGCAGCTCGTCGGTTGATACCGTGGAGCCAATTTCTACATTCGACTCCACAATGGGCTGAAGTGTGACCATGCGGACGTTTTCAACTACGGCAGTCTTCATTGCCCCATCGCGCTGTTTCATGCCAACTACGATGGTTTTACCAAGTGCGCCACGACCGCGAACGCCGGGACGCTTGCCGCCAACATAGGTTTCGTCAACTTCGACATGCCCAGCGAGTTTGCCGTGGAAGTCTGCATTGCCAGTGAGCTCTCTGATTTTATGTCCCATGCGCCATGCGGTCTTATAAGTCACGCCCAATTGACGCTCTAGCTCTTTTGCGCTCACACCGTGGCGAGTCACAACAAACAGGTAGATTGCATAGAACCACAATTGCAGCTTAGTGCTGGAATCTTGAAAAATCGTCCCGGCACAAGGGTAGAGGTGAGCGCCACAGCTTGCGCACGCATAGGCACGACGGCCAGAAATACGGTGGAAAGTAGCATCAATGGAGCCGCACACTCCGCAGGTATGACGCATACCGTAACGCACATTCATGATGTGGTTTAGGCAAGCATCATCGTCTGGATAGCGTTTAAAAAACTCTCGTACTGTTAGCTTGGTCATATCATTCACCTGTTGATGAATGAACTTTAGGCTAAATTGATACTTGTGTCAAGGGGATAATTGCCTACTATTAAGCTGCGTTATGGACCGCACACATAAAGTCAAGAGACTTGTGCCGGGAGGGCCCCTAAAATTTGATAGTAAATTCTAGTTCTTCCCCAAAGCACCAACGGAGCAAGAAATGAGCCAAGCCAGCAAGGTCGAAATTCCCTTGATCGACATCGCAGGGCTGGTCGGCGGCAGCGATGCGGCGGTCGAGGTGATCGGCGCGCAGATCCGCGAGGCAGCCCTGGGCACTGGCTTCTTTTATGTGTCTAGTCACGGTGTGGCGCCCGGCGTCGTGGCTGGCGTGTTCGAGGCCAACCGCCGCTTCCATGCTCAGCCAATGGAAGAAAAACTCAAGATCAAGCGCAACCAGTGGCACCGGGGCTACGAGCCGCTGGGCGCGTCGACGCTGAAGTCCTCGGCACGCTTCGAGGCGGCGCGCAAGCCCAACCAGCTCGAGTCGTTCAGCATGCGCCATGAAGTCGATCCGGGCCATTCGGACTACGAGCGCAAGCCGCTGCAGGGTCCGACCCAGTGGTCCGCCGACCTGGAGTTCAAGCACGCGCTGCAAACCTACGATACGGCCGCGCGCGAGCTGAGCCTGCAGCTCCTGCACCCATTCGCCGTGGCGGTGGGCGAAAAGCGCGATTTCTTTGACCAGTTCTTCGTCTCGACCACCACGAACCTGCGCCTCATCCACTACCCGCCGGCACTGCCCGCCCGTCCCGAAGACCTCTTCGGCATCCATCCGCACACCGACTATGGCTTCATGATCATCCTGGCGCAGGACGACGTCGGCGGCCTGCAGGTGCGCCGGGTGGACGGCACCTGGATCGATGCCACCTATATTCCAGACACCTTCATCATCAACGTGGGCGATATCCTGGCACGCTGGACCAACGACGTGTTCAATTCGACGCCGGACCGCGTGATAAGCCCGACGCAGTCGCGTGACCGCTACTCGGTAGGGCACTTCTTCGACCCGAATATCGATGCCATGATCGCCTGCCTGCCGCGCTTCCAGGACAGTGCGCATCCGGCCAAGCACGCGTCGATGCGCTATGGCGACTACTTCGCCATGCGCCTTGACGCCAACCACCCGATGGGCGCAAAGAAAACGGCCGAAGCCGCTGCGTACTGAGCTGGACGCGAGAACACCATGCCGCAGGCTTCCACGCTCGTCACCGGAGGCGCCGGCTTCGTTGGGCTGGCGCTGGTCGAGCACCTGCTGACCCTGGGCGAACATGTCACCGTGTTCGACATCATCGAGCTGCCGCCCGATGCCAAGAACCTTTTCGCCGGCTTGCCGGGTAGGCTGGACGTGGTCCGGGGCAGCGTGCTCGACCGTGCCGCCCTCGATGAGGCGGTGGCGAGGGCGCAGCCCACGACCCTGGTGAACGCGGCCGCTGTCACCCCCAACGGGCCGCAGGAAAAAGCCGACCCGATGTTGGTGAACCAGGTCAACTTCAACGGCACGCTCGAGGTGCTGGAAGTGGTGCGCGCAAGAAAGCTGCGGCTCTTGCACCTGAGCACCTGCGGCGTCTACGGCGCGGTCCAGGACCGTCCCGGGTTCTGGGCGCCGGTAGTGGGCGAAGACGTGTTGCCGGGTCCCGCGACCCTCTACGCCATCTCCAAGACCGCCGCGGAACAGACGGTGCAGCGCCATATGGAGCTCTTCGGTATCGACGCGCTGATCGCGCGCGTGGGCGTGACCTGGGGGCCGTGGGAGTATGGCACCGGCTCGCGCCATGTGTTCAGCGCGCCGCTGCAGCTGCTGCGTCTGGCCCACGCGGGGCGCGAGGCCGTGATCTCGCGCGAGAGCATCAAGGACTGGTCCTACAGCCGCGATGTCGCCCGCGGCATCGCCATGCTGAAGAACGCAGCCACGCCGCTGCCCTCGCGACTGTTCAACGTGAGCGGCGACGCGATGTGGGCCATCTCCGATTTCGCGCGCAGGCTCACTTTTGCCTTTCCAGGGTTTTGCTTTCGCATCGCGCAATCGGACAGCGACCTGGCCATCAACGCCACCTTGTCCAAAGCCTCAGACCGCCAGGGTCTGGATGTCAGCCGGCTCAAGCGCGAAACCGGCTACGCGCCGGCCTACGATTTCGAAACTGCCTTCACCGACTATCTCGGGTGGGCAGAACGTACGACCTGCTGGCGCTGATGCGGCACACTCCCTGCAACTTCTGGCGAAACGCACTGACAGGGGCCACCTTCCCTTCGACCGGCGCGCTTTCCTCAAGGCGGCCCGTGCCGCGGCGCGGGCCTTCGGCACCGATACCTACCCCACCAAGGTGATCCACCCGGTCGTGGGCTACGCACCCGGCGGCACCTCGTGTGCGCTGGCCGGCAGGGTGGCCGACAAGATTTCGGCGCGCCCGGGCCGGCAGGTGGTGGTGGATTTCAGGCCAGGCGCTGGCGCCATGCTGGGCACCGACTACGTGGCCAAACCCGCGCCCGACGGCTGCACGCTGCTGCTGGGGTTGATCGATGTCGCCATCCATCCCTGCATCTACCCCGAGGTCCCCTACGACCTCTTGAGGGACCTGCTGCCAGTCGTGCAGCTGGCGTCGGCGCCCAACTTCATGGAAGTGGCCTCGGACTCGCCCATCAAGAGCGTGAAAGACCTGATCGATGCGGCCAAGGCCCGACCCGGCACGCTGACCTTCGCCTCGCCGGGCGAGGGCTCCACCTTCGGCCTGGCGCGTCGCGTGGCTCGCGGATGCGCCATCGACCGGAGCGTCGCCCAGTCGACGCAACCCGTGACCGCGCCTCGGCGCATGGTGGATGTGGGCCAGCGTTTGCGCGACGAAGACGGCGCCATTGTGATCGTCATGGGCTGCGCGGGAATGGCATCCATGCGCGCGGCGCTGGACCAAAAGCTCGCAAGGCCGGTGGGTGGAGCCGTGCCAGGCGGCGGCCACCATGGCGATCGGGCGCATTCTCGCGCCCTGAGCTATCGCGGCGGGTGCGCCGCGTGCCAGTGCCGCGCGACGTCGATGCGTCGGCACACCCACACATCCTCGTGGTGGCCCACCACATGGTCAAGAAAGCGCTTCAGCCGCGCCGTGCGCCCTGGGCGGCCCGCCAGGCGCATGGGCAGGCCCACCGGCATCATTTTCGGCCGGGTGGCGCCCTCGTGGTGGAAGCAGTTCGCATGTGTGCTCGGTCGGAGCGTAGCGGCGGTACCAGCCTGCCGGAGGCGCGCCGGTGGTGCGGGCGATCAACTCGGCGGCCTTGGCGATATCCACGGCTTCGCGCTGCCTGTCCATGGTTTGCGGGCGAACCCAGCGCAGACCGTGGCTGCACACGTCGAGGGACACGCCGGGGATCGCCTCGGCCACCGCGGGATTGCGCTCCAGCGCCTGGGCGCAGGCGAACACCGTGGCCGCCATGGCGCGTTCGCGCAAGATGCGCAGCACGCGCCAGATACCCACCCTGCTGCCGAACTCGAACATCGATTCGGCGCCCAGTTCGCGCCCGGCGAACGCCCCCGCGCCACCCTCAGTGGGTCCGAAATCGGTCTGCGCGTCGCTGTCTTCGAACGACGGCTCGGAGCCCCCTATTCGCAGTTGATGACGATGTTGAGCGCCAGCCGCGCCGCGCCGGGCCAGTGGGATGTGGGGACTGGGGAGTGGTGTCGCAGCGGATGAAGTCGCGCATCGCGGCAGTTTAAGCCTGTGCCTTAAGCTGCCGTTGAACTAAACCGCTGACGCGGTGGCAGGCCACGCAAGTGCCGTCACCGCGTTGTTGTTTGCGGATGGCTTGCGTGAACGATTGTTGAGGTGGAGCCTTCGGGCTGGGGAATCTTCCCCGGCTTGAAGGAGAATTCACATGACACCGCTTCGTCAACGCATGATCGACGCCATGGTGCAGCGCGGCTTTGCTGCGCGCACCCAGGAAAGCTACGCCGGCGCCATCTACGGCATGGCCAAGCACTACCGGCGCGACCCGGCCACCTACAGCGCGCAGGAAGTGCAGGCGTACCTGCTGCACATGGTCAAAGAGCGCCACCTCTCCTACAGCACCATGAACCAGGCCGCTTGCGCGGCCCGCTTCCTGTTTGAGGCCGTCCTGGGGCACGAGCGCGAACACTTTCACATCCCCATGGCCCGCGTACCGGCCAAACAACCCGAGCTGCTCGCGCGCGAAGAGATCGCGCGTTTGTTTGCGGTGTGCTCGCATCCGATACGGCGCATGCTGCTGCAAACCATCTACGCCACCGGGCTGCGTGTGTCCGAAGCTTGCGCCCTGCGGGTGAGCGACATCGACAGCCACAGCGACCGCATGTGCGTGCGCGTAGCCTGCGGCAAAGGCGGACACGCCCGCTACACCCTGCTGAGTCCGACCTTGCTGGAGTTTCTGCGCGCCTATGTGCGAACCTTTCGCCCTGGCATCTGGTTGTTTGGCAATGCCAGCGGCAATGCGCCCATGAACATCGAGATGGCCCAGCGCGCCTACCATGGCGCGCGCCACAGCGCGGGCATCCACAAGAGCGGCGGCATCCATACGCTACGCCATGGTTTCGCCACCCATCTGCTTGAAGGCGGCGTCGATCTCTTCACCATCCAAAAACTGCTGGGCCACGGCCACATCAGCACCACGGGGCGCTACCTGCACCTGATCAGCCCACAGTTTCGCCCGCCCAAAGGTAGCGACCCGCTGGACCTGCTGGCGGGCTTGCCCAAGCTGTAGTCTTCCCCGCCGACTCTGCATGGCCGCCACCGTGGCCGACGCGCTGCGCCAGTATGGCGCGGCGTATCTGAGCCAACACGCCCTGAGCACTCCCCAGGCCAAAGCCTGGCGGGCCATCGTGACCTGCCGCACGGCGGCCCTGGGCGGACAGCAACTGGCCTGCGATGCCTGCGGCCATAGCCACTGGCAGTACCACTCCTGCCGCAACCGGCATTGCCCGCAGTGCGGCACACGTGCCAAGGACGCCTGGCTGCAAGGGCGGCTGGCCGAAGTGCTGCCAGTCCCCTACGCCCACTTGGTGTTTACCCTGCCACACAGCCTCAATGGCTTGTATGGCGCGCATTCGCGCTGGGTGATCGACACCTTGTTTGCCTGCACGGCGCAAACGCTGTCGGAGTTTGCCGCCAACCCGAAATGGATGGGTGCCGCAGGCGGCACACCGGCCTTCAGCCTGGTGCTGCACACCTGGACGCAGGATTTGCAGCGCCATGTCCACGTACACGCGGTGATGGCCTGCGGGGTGCTCGACCGCGAAGGCAAATGGCACCATCCGGCGCGCCAGCCGGACTTCCTGTTCCCGGTGCATGCCTTGTCGCGCGTGTTTCGGGGCAAGTTCATGGCCGCGCTCGGGGCGGCACGCCGCGATCACACGATTGAACATGATCCCCAACACGAAGACCGGCCATGGCGCGAGCGCCAGCGCGCGCTGTACCGGCACGATTGGGTGGTGTATGCCAAGACCCCGCTGGGGGGACCGGCCCAGGTGCTGGAGTACCTGAGCCGCTATACCCACCGCACGGCTATCAGCAATGAGCGTATCCGCTCGGTGAGCGACAGCGAGGTCGGCCTGTCCGTGCGTGCCGATGACCAAGGCGGCAAACGGACCCTCCGACTGCAAGGGGTGGAGTTTGTGCGCCGTTTCCTGCTGCATGTACTGCCCCCGGGCATCAAGCGCATTCGCCACTATGGGGTGCTGGCATCTTGCAGCAAAGGAGTCAAGCTGTGCGCGGCCCGCCTGGCCTTGCAGGCGCCGGCCAGCAACCCCCTGGCGCTCGAATCCGCCCAGGCGTTCATGGCGCGCGTGGCAAGGATCGATGTGCTGCTGTGCCCGAGTTGCCAGGCTGGCAGACTGCACGTCGTGCAGGTGCTGGCGGGGCCAAGGCAGTTGCCTGCGCCAGAGCATACGCTGGCACGCGTTGTGCCGGCGAATCGGGGCCCCCCGTGAGGCGCGAAGAAGGTGGGTTTGTGCGCGGGTTGGCAGAGCGCGGGTTACGCTGTTCGGGGTCGTGCTGCGTGCGCCAGTGGCCTGCGCGAGCGACAAGCCGGGCCAGGGGCGGCTGCGGCAGTTTGGCAGCAGTTGCTTGCACGCATAGGGCGCTTGCGTTGCACAAATACGGTGTGAACACGCCCGGGGCTGGGCCATAATTTGAGTCAGTGGGCCAGGCTCGTAGAGCATTCCCCTTATGCCAGCGCCACCGGCCAGCTTGGTCGCGTGGTTCAGTCCAACAAGGTTTATCTGCCGCAGGAGGTGCTCTTGGTTTCTACCGGCTGGGCCTCGCGGCAGATAAACGCTATTCGTTATGGTTCACCAACAATTTGTCAAGCGACATTGCGCCCCACGGTCGCTACGATGCGATGAGCACTGGAGTTCCCACGATGAAACCTTGGTCACCCACCCGCCGCAGCCTGCTCAAGGCAGGCGCCACCACAGCTGCCGCCATTGCCGCCCCCGGTGCCTTCGCACAGGCCTACCCCGCGCGCCCTATCCGCCTCATCTGCCCCTGGACCGCCGGAGGCTCCATCGACGGCGTCATGCGTGCGATGGGCCTGAGCCTGGGTCGCATCCTGGGCACCACCGTGCTGGTCGACAACAAGCCCGGCGCCAGCGGCACGCTGGGCGTGATCGAGCTGGTGAATGCCCGTCCCGAGGGCTACACCCTCTCGCAGATTCCGCCAGCCACCTTCAGCCTGCCCAACATGCAGAAGGTGCAGTTCGACCAGCTGAAGGACATCACCTACATTGCCGGACTCGCGGGCTCGACCAACGGCCTCGTGGCGCGCACCGACAGCCCAATCAAGAGCATCAAGGACCTGGTGGACTTTGCCAAGGCCAACCCGGGCGGCTACACCTACAGTTCTCCGGGCGTGGGCACCTTCGCCCAGCTCGCCGCGGAAGATTTCGCGTTCAAGGCTGGCATCAAGCTGCGCCACATTCCCTACAAGGGCGACGCCGACGGCCTGCAGGCCCTGCTGGCCGGCCATGTGATGGCCCTCAGCAGCTCCACCAGCTGGGCTTCGCAAGTGGACAGCGGCGCCTGCCGGCTGCTGGCCAGCTATGGCAGCAAGCGCATCAAGCGCTGGGCCGCCTCGCCCACTCTGCGCGAGTTGGGCTTCAACACCATCCCTGAGTCGCCCTTCGGCATCGGCGCGCCAAAAGGCATGGACCCGGCCCTGGTGGCCAGGCTGCAGGATGCCTTCAAGCTCACGCTGGAAGATCCCTTGGTGGTCGCGGTGCTGGACAAGTACGACATGCCGGTTCACTACATGGGCGCAGCCGACTACACCCGCTGGTCGCAGGACGCTTTCGATTCGCACAAGGCGATGATTACGCGCCTGGGTCTGGCCGCCACGTGAGCGGCTTCGACACCACCATCCGCGGCGGGCGCATCGCCACCGCGACCGAGACTTTCGAGGCCGATGTCGGCATCAAGGAGGGCCTCGTGGCTGCCATCGGCAAGGGCTTCGCACCGGGCGCCCAAGACCTGGACGCGAGCGGCCTGTGGGTGCTGCCCGGCGGCATCGACAGCCATTGCCACATCGAGCAGCTGTCCGGCATGGGCATCATGTGCGCGGACGACTGGTACTCCGGCACCGTCTCGGCGGCCTTCGGCGGCACCACCACCGTGGTTCCCTTTGCCGCGCAGCATCGCGGCATGAAGATTCCCGAGGTGCTGGCTGACTATGCGCGGCGAGCCCGCGAGAAAGCCGTGATAGACTACGGCTTCCACCTGATCGTGACGGATCCGGACGAGGCTGCCCTCACCCAGGACCTGCCGCGCGCGATCCGCGAAGGCATCACCTCGTTCAAGGTCTATATGACCTATGACCAGCTCAGGCTGGACGACTACCAACTGCTCGATGTACTGGCGCTCGCGCGGCATGAGGGCGCACTGGTGATGATCCACGCCGAGAACCACGACATCATCCGCTGGGTGGCACGCCGGCTGCTGGAGCGGGGCCACACGACGCCGAAGTTCCACGGCATCGCCCACGATCCGCTGGCCGAGAGTGAGGCCGCCTACCGTGCGGTGAGCCTCGCGCGGCTGGTCGACGTGCCAGTGCTCATCGTGCACGTGGCCGGCGGCGACACCGTGGAGGTGGTGCGCGCAGCGCGCAGCCTGGGCGCGCAGGTGTATGCCGAGACCTGCCCGCAGTACCTCTTCCTCACGGCGGCTGACCTGGACCGGCCGGGCGTCGAGGGCGCCAAATTCTGCTGCAGCCCGCCACCGCGCGACGGCGCATCGCAGGAGGCCGTGTGGGCGGGGCTCAAGGACGGAACGTTGGGCATTTATTCATCCGACCATTCACCCTACCGTTTCGACGCCAGCGGCAAGCTGCCCAAGGGCGAAGCGACCACTTTCAAGGAAGTCGCCAATGGCGTGCCCGGCATTGAACTGCGCATGCCGCTGCTGTTCTCCGAAGGCTTCCTGGGCGGGCGCATCAGTATCAACGAATTCGTCGCCTTGACCTCGGCCAATCATGCGCGCATGTACGGCCTGGCGCCGCGCAAGGGCACGATCGCGCCCGGCAGCGACGCCGACATCGCGCTATGGAACCCGGATCGCGAAGTGCGCGTAACCGCCTCGATGTTGCATGACCGGGTGGGGTACACGCCCTACGAAGGCCGCGTGATCCGCGGCTGGCCCGAGCTGGTGATGAGCCGCGGACGCGTGATCGTCCGGGATGGCAAGCTCGATGCGCAGCCGGGCTCGGGAAAGTTCATCGCGCGCAAGCACCCCGAGCCTCTGGATGCGCCGCGCGCATCCAGAGGCGCAGCACGCCAGGGTTTCGTGAAGCTGGTCGGCCTCGGGGCGTTCAGCCGAAAGTAAGTTCGACCTCGCCGCAGCCGGCGAGCACCGCCTTCACATGGGCGTGCGGCTCGGTAAAGAGCATGCCAGTCCACGAGCCCGTGGTCACCACCTCGCCGGCGCGCAGGCCGCCCGCGCGCTTTGCCACATGGTTCGCGAGCCACACCAGAAGGCGTACCAGATCACCCGCAGTGTTGCCGCCCGCACCGCCCGCCATGCGGCGTTGGTTGAAAAAGATCTCGGCATGCTGCTGCGCCGGATCGCGCGGCAGCAGCCCTTCGCCGGCCTGGCCGAGCACCAGACCTGCATTGCTGAGGCTATCCGCGAGCAACGAGAATGCGTCCTGCTGCTTCATGTCGGCAAAGCGCGAATCGACCACTTCGATCGCCGGCAACACCTCGCCAATCGCAGCGACGACCTCGGCCGCGGTGTAGTCTGCCTGGCGCTGCGGCAGATCGCGGTTGAGCCGCACTGCGATCTCGCCTTCGACGCCGCGCAGACGGCAGTCCCGCGGCAAAAAGGTGCAGCCCGAGTGGCGGATGCCGGCTGCGAAGAGCGGCGCGCAACTGGGCTCCTGCTGCGGGCCCTTGGACCCCACCTTCCAGCCGGCCACGCCGCCCAGGATGCGCGCGATGGCGTCCTGGATTGCATAGGCTTCTTCCACGCTCGTGGGCGCCACTTCCTCCGGCAATTCGCGCAGCGGCACGCCTGAGCGTCGGGCGCCCAGCAGCAGTTGGGCCGCGTCGTTGATCTTCGATGTTGCTTGCACTGCGCTCATGGATGGGCCTTCTGCTTC
>JBCKPH010000003.1:0-54130 GCA_038901755.1 Burkholderiaceae bacterium
CGTGATTGGTATCGGATTGAACATCCGGCGCCCGGCAGTTGGCGAGTTCGCGACGCCGCCGGCCGGGCTCAGGGAACTGCGAGTCTCGGCCCAGGCTCCAGAGGTACTGCGAAGCCTGTTGCTGCCGCTGCTGGCTACCGTGCTGCGTTTTGGCGGCGAAGGATTCCCCGCTTTCCGCGCTGGTTTTGACGCGCGCGACGCTCTTCGAGGTCGAGAAGTGATGGGCGTGTCCGGACCGGATGGAACCGATGCTCCGGCCTGGAGCGGTGTCGCTTGCGGGGCGGACGACGCTGGCGCACTGCTGGTGCATACTGCCGGGGGCATGAGGCGCATCGTCAGTTCCGAAGTCCACATCCGGCCCGTGGCCGGGTTGTTGCAACAACCCGGGGCGGAGGATTGAGACCATGCTGCGAACCCTGGTTGCGCTGCTGATCCTGGCCAACGCAGCCTACTTTGCCTGGTCTCAGGGCCTGTTGCGCGAATGGAATCTGGGTCCGACCGCGACCGGTGAGCCGCAGCGCCTTGAGTCACAGATCGAGCCCCGGGCACTCAGAATACTCAGCGCCGATGAGATGCGCCGGGTCGAAGCCAGCGTTGCCGCCAGTTCGGCAAGGAGCGCCTGTCTGAGCGCCGGGCCGTTCGACGTGGCGGACGCGAGCCGGCTGGAAACGCGCCTGCGCTCGCTGTTGCCGGCGGAAGCGTGGACGCTTGAGACGGTGCTGCAGCCGGCGCGCTGGATCGTTTACATGGGGCCCTACACCGAGCCGGGCGCTCTGGCCAAGAAACTGACGGAATTGAAAGCGCTGAATGTGAAGGGCGAAACGCCGCGCAATTCTTCTCTGCAGCCCGGACTGTCGCTCGGCGACTACGCCAGTCGGGACCTTGCCAACGTGACCCTGCAGTCGCTGCACTCGCGTGGTGTGCGTACGGCCAAGGTGGTCCAGGAACAGGGAGAAACCTCGACACTCACCCTGAAAGTCTTCCATGTGAACGAGAGTCAGCGCCAGGAGGTGGAGGAGCTCGCGGCAAGCGTGAACCGGGGCAGGACGCTCAAGCCCTGTTAGTGACGCTTCACTTCCAAGCCAGGGTGGCCGCTTCGCGCCGCGGGAAACGCACGACAAAACGTGCGCCGGGTTGCGGGCGCACCGGATTGGCATCTTCGACGCTGACCGCAGCGCCATGCTGTTCGGCGATCTCGCGCACGATTGAAAGGCCGAGCCCGGAACCTTCCACCGAAGTGCCCAGCGACCGGTGAAAAGGTTGAAAGACCCGTTCACGTTCGGCCAGTGCAACGCCGGGACCGGTGTCCTCCACCTGAAGTGTCGGGCCGATCTCGGCGGTTTGCCCGCGGACCAGGACCGTGACAACGCCTGGATTGGCCGGCGTGGACGGCGTGTAATTGATCGCGTTGTCAACCAGATTGCGGATCAATTCCGTGATCAGCAGCGGGTTGCCGTCCAGGGTTACGCCAGGCGCGTCGGCCTCGGGTCCTTCGTAGCCCAGATCGATTTGTTGCTCGAGCGCGCGCGTCACCGAATCGTTAATCACCTCACGCGTCAGATCAACCAGGTTGCAGGGGGAACGGCTGACGGTCAGACCGCTGGCCTCGGCACGCGCCAGCGACAACAACTGATTGACGGTGTGGGTGGCGCGCACGCAGGCCAGTTCAATCTGTCGCAAGGATTTTTGAATCTCCCCGGAGTCTGTGCCCTTGCGCTGGGCCAGATCGGCCTGCATGCGCAGCCCTGCCAAAGGAGTCTTTAACTGGTGCGCGGCGTCGGCCAGAAATCGCTTCTGCATTGCAATCGATTCCTTCAACCTGCTCAGCAAGTCATTCACCGACGCCACCAGCGGCGCCACCTCGACCGGAGCGATTCGCTCGTCGAGCGGGCTCAGGTCGTCCGGCCGGCGCGCGCGAATTCGCTCTTCGAGCTTGCTCAACGGCCGGATGCCACGGACCAGAGCCAGCCAGACCAGCACCACAGCCAGCGGCAACATGACGAACTGGGGCAGCATCACGCCCTTGACGATCTCGGTCGCCAGCACCGAGCGCCTCTCGCGCGTTTCCGCAACCTGAATCAGGGCCGGTCGCGCCCCGGGCAGGTCAATTGCGACCCAGGTGTAGGCGACGCGGATATCAAGCCCCTGCATCACGTCGTCACGCAGGCGCACCTCGCCCGGCGCCGGTTTCTCGTCTTCCGGGGGCAGCGGCAGGCCGCGCTCTCCGGTCAGGAACTCGCCGCGTGCCCCGAGCGCCTGGTAAAAAATGATGTCGCCCGGGTCGGCCCGCAGAATATTTTGCGCTGGCCCCGGCAGCACAAGTTGCACCTGGCGCTGCTGCACCTGCACCAGGCGGCTCAGTGCGACGACGTTTTGCTCCAGGGCGCGGTCAAACGGTTTGTTCGCGAGTTCCTGCGCAACCAGCCAGGTCAGGGCCAGGCTGACCGGCCAGATCAACAGCAGCGGCGTCAACATCCAGTCAAGGATTTCGCCGAACAGCGAGGGTTGCTCACGCTCAAAAAGTCTCAAGATGAGCCAGGGTCAGGCGGCGGCGCCACCGATAAAGGATTGGTCGGGTTGTCGAATGCAGCGATCTGCTCATGGCCAGTCAACTCAGCCCGGGATCTTTTCCAGGCAGTAACCAAGGCCGCGCAGCGTGGCTATGCGAATCGGGCCCTTTTCGATCTTCTTGCGCAGGCGATGGACATAGACCTCGATGGCGTTGTTGCTGACCTCTTCGCCCCATTCGCACAGGCGTTCCACCAGCTGGTCCTTGCTCACCAGGCGGCCGCTGCGCTGCAACAGGACTTCGAGCAGACCCAGTTCGCGCGCCGACAGTTCGAGCATCTTGCCGTCGATCGAGGCAACGCGTCCGGCCTGGTCATAACTCAGAGGTCCATGCCTGATGGTCGTGCTGGCGCCTCCCATGCCGCGCCTGGCGAGCGCGCGCACCCGCGCTTCGAGCTCCTTCAGGGAAAAGGGTTTCGCCATGTAGTCGTCGGCGCCGTGATCGAGGCCATTGACGCGTTCTTCGACGCTGTCGGCCGCGGTAAGCACCAGCACCGGCAGTTTTGAGCCCCGGGCGCGCAGCCGCTTGAGAACCTCAAGGCCATGCATCTTCGGCAGCCCCAGATCAAGAATCAACAGATCGAACTCGGTGTTCGTCATCAGCGCCGCGTCGGCCTCGCTGCCGCTGGCCACGTGGTCCACCGCTGCGCCGGCGCAGCGCAGGCTGCGCAGCAGGCCGTCGGCCAGTACCTGGTCATCTTCAGCGATAAGAATGCGCAATTCGCCCACCTGCCTGGAATGACGACCGAATCATTGTAGGGCTGCCTTCCCTATGCCGCGGCGGCGTGGCTGCTGCCATAGGTATCCAGCCCGATCGACACGACGGCGGCGATTTCTTCACCGATCTCCTGGCGAAACTCCTGCTCCGCCTGCGCTACGGCGTCCTGGTGGGCGCGCAGCCAGACCAGTCCGGTTTGGGTGAAGGACACGCGCTTGGCCCGAGCGTCCTTGAGATCGGGTTCGCGCTGAACCAGGCCCCAGGCCTCACACTGGTCAATCAGGTCGCCCATCGCCTGCTTGCTGATACCAGCCCGTTGCGCCAGTTCGTTCATGCGCGCGCCGGCCAGGGGCAGGTGGCGCGTGATGTGGATGTGCGCCGCGCTGACCTGGGAGCGGGCGGCAAGGTTGGACAGAGCCAGCGGGACTTCGATATTGCGCGCCATGAGCTGCAGCACTCGGGCGTCAAAGCGTGACAGGGCGTTCGCCAGCAGGCGGCCCAAATGGGTTTGGCGCCAGGATTCGTCAGGGTCGTTTGCCAACACCCTGAAATAGTAAAGCAAACTGACTAAAAAATCTGTTTACCAAATTCAACTTGCCGCGTTAAACTACTGTTCAGGCATCCAGCCTGTTCAAAAACCCAATGGATGAGTTCTCTAACTAATTGATTTTCAAGGAGATTTTCATGGACGCTCAAGTTCGCGGTGCTGCCATCGGCGGGTCGACCAACAGTGAAAAAGCCAAGGCGCTGCAGGCGGCGCTGGCCCAGATCGAGAAGCAGTTTGGCAAAGGCACCATCATGCGCCTGGGTGTGGGCGAGGTGATCGAGGACATCCAGGTGGTGTCAACCGGGTCCCTGGGGCTCGACATTGCGCTGGGCGTTGGCGGCTTGCCGCGTGGCCGCGTGATCGAGATCTACGGGCCGGAGTCTTCCGGCAAGACCACCCTGGCGCTGCAGGTGATCGCGGAAATGCAAAAAGTCGGCGGCCAGTGCGCCTTTATCGATGCCGAGCACGCGCTGGACATCCAGTACGTGCAAAAGCTTGGCGTCAATTTGCATGACCTGCTGATCAGCCAGCCCGACACCGGGGAGCAGGCGCTTGAAATCGTCGATTCGTTGACTCGTTCCGGCGCAGTGGACCTGATCGTGATCGACTCGGTAGCGGCGCTGACGCCGAAAGCCGAGTTGGAGGGCGAGATGGGCGATTCGCTGCCTGGCTTGCAGGCACGTTTGATGAGTCAGGCCCTGCGCAAACTGACCGCCTCCATCAAGAAGGCCAACTGCATGGTGATTTTCATCAACCAGATCCGCATGAAGATTGGCGTCATGTTCGGCAGCCCGGAGACCACCACCGGAGGCAATGCCCTGAAGTTCTACGCCTCGGTACGGCTCGATATCCGCCGCATTGGAACCATCAAGAGGGGCGAAGAAGCCATTGGCAACGAGACCAAGGTCAAGGTGGTGAAGAACAAGGTTGCGTCGCCCTTCAAGACCGCCGAGTTCGACATCCTGTACGGCGAAGGGATCAGTCGCCATGGCGAGATCATCGACATGGGCGTGAATGCGCGAATCATCGAGAAATCCGGCGCTTGGTATGCCTACAACGGCGAGAAGATCGGCCAGGGACGTGACAACGCGCGTGAATTCCTGCGCGAGAACCCGGCGCTGGCCTACGAAATCGAGAACAAGGTGCGCGAGTCGCTGGGCATTCCGCTGCTGCCGGCAGCACTGGAAGCGGGTGCCTGAGCCTGATTCAGGGAACGCGCCGCCGCCGCATCCATCCCGTCGGGACCTCCAGGTTGCCGCGCCATGCCCATCTCGTCATTGAGTTTGAAGGGCCGGGCCTTGCGCTACCTGGCTGCCCGGGAACACTCCCGGGCCGAACTCGAATCGAAACTGCAACCACATGAGCAGGAACCAGGACAGTTGTCCCGACTGCTCGATGAACTGATTGCACGTGATCTGCTGAGCGAAGCGCGCGCGCTTGAGTCGCTGTTGCACCGTCGTTCGGACCGGCTCGGCGCTGCGCGACTGCGCCAGGAACTCAAGCAGAAAGGCATTGACCGGCAAAGCGTCAACGACGCCCTCGGCCGCCTCAAGCCGAGCGAACTGGCCCGCGCACGCCAGGTGCGCCTGAAGAAATTCGGCGCGAACACGCCAGACGCCAGAGAACGCGCGCGGCAAATGCGCTTTATCGCCGCGCGTGGATTTTCCGCCGAGATCGTCCGCCAGGCGGTGCTGGGTGGCGATGATGCTGAGGCCGGAATCAACAGCCCCGAGCCAGACTAGCGGAGGCGTGAACCGAAGCACGCAAGCTCCACCGGCCGACTGGTGCGAGGAACCTGTCTGTTTGCTTGCGCGAGTTCCCAGAACGGACGGGAGCGGATGCCCGATCAGGCGCTGCGAGCCATTTCTGCTGAAGAGGTCGCCGTCGGCGTACTGATCGGCAGGTCTTCGATGCCCAGCATCAGCTTGAGGTTTTGCACGGCCGCGCCGCTGGCTCCCTTGCCCAGATTGTCAAGACACGCGGTCAGGATCGCGTGTCCTTGCGCCTCGTTGCCAAACACCCGCAGTTCCAGCCAGTTCGTGTCATTCAGAGAAAGAATATCGAGCCGGCCGTCCTCGGTGGCGGGCAAAACGCGCACCCAGCCTTCAGCGTTGTCCGCACTTGAATAGTGCCGGCTAAGCGCTTCGTGCAAGTCCTGCAGCGAGGGCTTGCCTGGCAGGGTAGCAAGGTGCAGCGGCAGTTGCACCAGCATCCCTTGGTGAAAATTGCCGATCGCGGGCAAGAAAATCGGCCGGCGCGTGAGCCCACTGTACTTCATGATCTCCGGCAGATGCTTGTGCTGTGACTCGAGCGCATAGGCCTCGAACAGCGGGGCCTGGCCCGCTTGGTGCGCCTCAATCATGGAGCGTCCACCGCCCGAGTAACCACTGATCGATGGCAGCACCACCGGATAGTCCGGCGGCAGCAGACCGGCATCAATCAGCGGCCGCAGCAAAGCAATGGCGCCGGTTGCGTAGCAGCCCGGGTTGGAGACCCGCCGTGCCGCGCGCACCGCGGCTCGCTGCCCGGAGGCAAGTTCCGGAAAACCGAACACCCAGTCCGGATCGGTGCGGTGCGCGGTTGACGCGTCGATGACCTTGGGGCTGCGTCCAGTGCTGGCTTCGATCCGGCTCAGCAGGGCAACCGATTCCCGCGCCGCTGCGTCGTGCAGGCAGAGGATCACCAGATCCACTTCGGCCATCAAGGCCTGTTTCGCCTGCGGGTTTTTGCGCAGTTCCGGAGCGATACTGACGAGGTCAACCTGCGCCAGCAGTTGCAGCCGCTCGCGAATCTGCAGGCCGGTGGTGCCGGCCTCGCCGTCGATGAATACCCGCTTCATGATGCTTGTTTGTCCTTTTGCAACTCAGTGGCCCAGTGGACCAAGGAACATTTTGTGCATTGCAGCATGATACATTTCACAGCCGCTTTGTCCAGTTCCCGACGCCGCGCGGCAGGGCCGGAAGGCCCTATCCACGCGAACAATTCCTGAGAAGATTCCCATGAAAATTCACGAATACCAGGGCAAGGAAATTCTGCGTGAATTTGCTGTTCCGGTGCCCCGCGGCAGGCCGGCGTTTACCGTGCAGGAGGCTGTCGAAGCGGCGCAACAACTGGGCGGGCCGATCTGGCTGGTGAAAGCCCAGATTCACGCTGGCGGCCGCGGCAAGGGCGGCGGTGTCAAGCTGGCGCGTTCAATCGCCCAGGTGGAAAAGCTGGCTGGCCAGATTCTTGGCATGCAATTGGTCACCCATCAGACCGGCCCGTCAGGCCAGAAGGTGCGCCGGCTCCTGATTGAAGAAGGCGCGGACATCAAGAAGGAGTATTACGTTTCGGTGATCACGGATCGCGCGTCGCAAATGGTCGCGATGATTGCTTCGAGCGAAGGTGGCATGGACATCGAGAAGGTGGCGCATGACACACCAGAAAAAATCATCAGAACGCTGATCGACCCGCTGGCCGGCATGAGCCTGGCACAGGCGGAGGAAGTGGCCAGGGCGATTGGTGTTCCGGCGGCTTCGCTGGCGCGCTGTGCCGAGGTGCTGCAAAAGCTGTACGACTGCTACATGAAAACCGACGCAAGTCTGGTGGAAGTCAATCCGCTGGTGCTCGAAGGTGACGGCGGCATCAAGGCGCTTGACGCCAAGTTCAATTTCGACGCGAACGCACTGTTTCGGCACCCGGAGATCGTCGCCCTGCGCGACCTTGATGAGGAAGATCCGGCCGAGATCGAGGCCAGCAATTTCGATCTCGCCTACATCAGTCTGGACGGCAATATTGGCTGCCTGGTGAATGGGGCCGGGCTGGCGATGGCGACGATGGACACCATCAAACTGTTTGGCGCCGAGCCGGCGAATTTTCTCGACGTCGGCGGCGGCGCCACCCCGGAGAAGGTCACCGAGGCGTTCAAGATCATGCTGAAGAACAAAAAGGTCGAGGCGATCCTGGTCAACATCTTCGGCGGCATCATGAAATGCGACACGATTGCCAACGGCGTGATTTCGGCCTGTCGCGCGGTCGATCTGGACGTGCCGCTGGTGGTGCGAATGAAGGGGACCAACGAGGAACTGGGCAAGAGGCTGCTGGCCGAGTCGGGCCTGCCCATCATCAGCGCCGACACCATGGCCGAGGCCGCAGAAAAAGTCGTGGCCGCCGTCAACGCGCACTAAGAGGTTCGCACATGTCCATCCTGATCAACAAGAACACGCGCGTCATCACCCAGGGCATCACGGGCAAGACAGGACAGTTCCATACTGAAAAGTGCCAGGAGTACGGCAACGGCCGGCAATGTTTTGTCGCCGGCGTGCACCCGAAGAAGGCCGGCGAGAGCATTTTTGGCATTCCGATTTTCCAGGGGGTGCGCGAGGCTGCTGCGCAGACCGGGGCGAGCGTCTCGGTCATCTACGTGCCGCCGGCGGCAGCGGCAGCGGCCATCTGGGAAGCCGTTGATGCGGAACTGGATCTGGTCGTCTGCATCACCGAAGGAATCCCGGTGCGCGACATGCTGGAGCTGCGCAGCCGCATGAGGGCCAAGGAAAAGGGCGGCGGCAAGAAGACTTTATTGCTCGGACCGAATTGTCCGGGCCTGATCACCCCGGATGAAATCAAGATTGGCATCATGCCTGGGCACATTCACCGGCGCGGACGCGTCGGCGTGGTCAGCCGCTCCGGCACGCTGACCTACGAAGCGGTGGCGCAGCTGAGCGAAATTGGCCTGGGTCAATCCAGCGCCGTCGGCATCGGCGGCGACCCGATCAATGGCCTCAAGCATGTCGATGTCATGCGATTGTTCAACGACGATCCGGACACTGATGCCGTGATCATGATCGGCGAAATTGGCGGCCCGGACGAAGCCGACGCAGCGCGCTGGTGCCGTGACAACATGAAGAAGCCGGTGGTTGGCTTCATCGCCGGCGTGACGGCGCCGGCAGGTAAACGCATGGGCCACGCTGGCGCACTGATTTCCGGCGGTGCCGATACGGCCGAGGCCAAGCTCGCCGTCATGGAGGCCTGTGGCTTCCATGTCACGCGCAACCCGTCCGAGATGGGCCGCTTGCTGAAAGCCCAGCTTGGGTAGGCAGTGCGGCGGCAGTGGCGCGGCGCTCGGGCAATGGTGCATCCATGCGGAGCCGCGCAGCGAAGCGCAACAGCGCATGGCCAGTCTTGCTTGCTGCCCTTGGGTGGTTCTGGTAACGTCAGCGCCCTGATCCAACGGCTTCCGAGATGGCATTCCTAAGCGGGATCCCGGCACTCGAATTCCGCAGATCAGACAGATCCTCAAACTCGGGCTGACGATGAACACTTCTGCATCTGAGAAACGGCGCCAGTTCTGGCGCGCCGACTGGTTGGTGGGCCTGCTGGTGGTGTTCGCCGTGGTCTTCGCGCACCTGTCGAGCAGCATCGTCTCGAACATGGAATTGCGCTTCTACGACGTGGCCAGCACCACGACAACGCGGCAGCCGTCCGATCGGATCGCCGTCATCGCGATCGACGACCAGAGTATTGCCAACATTGGCCGCTGGCCCTGGTCGCGCGACGTGCACGCGCGCATGATCGACCAGCTGGTGGCGGCCAAGGCCAAGGTCATCGTCCATACGGCGTTTTTCTTTGAGCCCCAGGTCGATCCGGGTCTGGTCTTCATTCGCAAGATCAAGGAGGCCCTTGGCGCGAGCGACGCCGGGGCGGCCGGCGACCTGAACGAGCGCCTGTCAGCGGTGGTGAAAGAGGCGGAAGCGGCACTGGATACGGACGCCAGGTTGGCCGAAGCCATGGGGCGTGCCGGGAACGTGCTGATCCCCGCCGTGTTCACCCTGGGCGAACCACAGGGCAACCCGGACAAGCCCTTGCCGGCCTTTGTCGCAAAGAGCATGATTAAGGAAGTGGCGGGGTTTTCGATTCCCTCGGTTCGGGCTCAGGTTCCGATCGAATTGCTCGGAATCCAGGCGGCCGGCATCGCCCATTTGAATCAGTATCCAGACAGTGACGGCGCCGTCCGTCAGGAGCCGCTTCTGGTCAACTATTTTGGCCAGGCCATGCCCTCGATGGCCTTGCTGGCCGCATTGAAGAGCCTGAACCTGTCGCCCGCCGACATCAAGCTCGACGACGGCGTTGCGGTTCAGATCGGAAAACTCAGGATCAAGACCGACGAGTTGGCCTTGATGTCGCCGCAGTTCTACCGCGAGCGTGACGACAAGCCTGCGTTCGCGCCGGATTCCTTTTTCGACGTGCTGAATGGAAAGATTGCCGCCTCCAAGTACGCCAACAGAATAGTTTTTATCGGAGCCACCGCAGCTGGCGTGGGCACCCTGTTTACGGTGCCTGGATCACCCAGACTTTCTGCGGCGGAAACCATTGCGCACGTGACCTCGAGCATACTGAACGAGCATTTCATCGTGCATCCGGGCTGGGGTGGCGGCGCGGAGCTATTCGCGCTGCTCCTGGTGGCGGCCTACCTGGTGGTCCTGTTGCCGCGGCTTAGTGCCGGCACGGCCGCGCTGGCGACGCTGGCGCTGCTGGTCGTCCTGCTCGGCCTTGAGTTTGGGCTGCTGTCATCCGCCGCGATCTGGCTCAAGCTGGTGCTGCCGGCCACCCTGCTCGTGATTGGTCACCTGGCGCTGACGACCAAGCGCTTCCTGATGACCGAGGCTGGCAAGCTCAAGTCGGATGAGGAATCGGCCGAAACCAACCGCATGATGGCCCTGGCCCTGCAGGGTCAGGGCCAGCTTGACATGGCCTTTGACCGGTTTCGCCGTGTTCCCCTGGGCGGCGCCCTGATGGACAACCTGTACAACCTGGCGCTGGACTTCGAGCGCAAGCGCCAGTTCAACAAGGCCCAGTCCGTGTACGAGCACATGGCAACCTACAACAAGGGTTACAAGGATCTGCAGAGCAAGTTGAACCGCGCCAAGAATCTGTCGGAGACGGTGATGCTGGGTGGCGGCAGCTCGCACCCTGGCGGCACCATGCTGCTGGACGGCGGCGCCGTCGAAAAACCCATGCTGGGGCGCTATCAGGTCGAGAAGGAACTTGGCAAGGGTGCGATGGGGGTGGTTTATCTCGGCAAGGATCCCAAGATTGGCCGGGTCGTTGCGATCAAGACCCTGGCCTTGAGCCAGGAGTTCGAAGGCGAGGAACTCGACGACGCGCGCCAGCGCTTCTTTCGCGAGGCTGAAACGGCCGGCCGCCTGCAGCACCAGAACATCGTCACCATTTTTGACGCTGGCGAAGAGCATGACCTGGCCTACATCGCGATGGAGTTCCTCAAAGGCAAGGATCTGGTCGACCACTGTCGCGAGGGGCGCCTGCTGCCGGTCTCCAAGGTCCTTTCGATCGTGGCGCGGGTGGCCGAGGCGCTGGCCTACGCGCACGCGCAGAATGTCGTGCACCGCGACATCAAACCTGCCAACATCATGTACGAGCCGGACAGCGACACCGTCAAGGTGACTGATTTCGGCATTGCGCGCATCACCGATTCAAGCAAGACCAAGACCGGCCTGGTGTTGGGCACGCCCAGCTTCATGTCGCCGGAACAACTTGCCGGCAAAAAAATTGACGGACGATCAGACCTTTATTCGCTCGGCGTCATGCTGTTCCAGATGCTGACAGGCGTGCTGCCATTTCGAGGTGAATCGATGGCCGCGCTGATGTACAAGATCGGCAATGAGGAGGCAGCCAACGTTCGGCTGCTGCGCCCGCAGTTGTCGAACGCGCTGGCCCGGGTCGTCGCCAAATCGATGGCCAAGCAAAGCGGCGAACGCTACCAAACGGGGGAGGAGTTTGCGCGCGAACTGCGTCTGATCGAGGAGCCGGATCGACCGTCCGATGAGCCTGCTCCGGGAATCGGGAACGACGCGTTGGGCAGTGACGTGGACGGGCCTTCGATGCCGCAATCGGAGAAGACGCAGCGCATGGAGCTTGATGCGCCGTCGACGCCGCTGGCGGAAAAGACGCAAGTCATGGGCGCACCGGGTGATTCGGCCCCGGCCAGCCGCGCTGACGCTGGCTCGGATTCCGCCGCAAAAGCCCGATGAAATTCGACTACTTCGCCAAAACCGATCCGGGGCGGATGCGGGACAACAATGAAGATTCGGTAGCGACTGACCCGGTCAATGGCCTGGCCATTCTTGCCGACGGAATGGGCGGCTACAACGCCGGGGAAATCGCCAGTGGCATGGCCACGGCATTCATCAAGGCTGATCTCGGGCGCTGGCTGTCCGAGGTCGGGAAAAAGACCACCTCAGCCGAAATTGGTCGCGCCATGTCGCTCTGTGTCGACAAGACCAACCAGTCCATCTTCAACTCGGCGGCCAGCAACCCGCAATACAGCGGCATGGGCACGACGCTGGTCGTCGCCGTGTTTCGCGACCAGAGATTGATGCTTGGCCACATCGGCGACTCGCGCTGCTACCGCTTGCGTCAGGGCGAATTGACGCGGCTGACACGTGACCATTCGCTTCTGCAGGAGCAGTTGGACGCCGGTTTGCTGACGCAGGAGCAGGCGGCAACCTCGGCCAACAAGAATCTTGTGACACGTGCCCTGGGCGTGGAAGATGCGGTCATGGTGGAAGTAAATGAAAACATGATCGAGCCCGATGACGTCTATTTGCTTTGCTCGGACGGACTGTCGGACATGATCAAGGACGACGTCATCAAGAAGGTCATGCTCGCCTCGTTGACCATCCAGAGCATGGCGGATCGACTTGTTGCCGCCGCCAACGCCGCTGGCGGGCGCGATAATGTTTCGGTGTTGCTGGTCAAGGCCAGCGCTGGCGAGCAGAAGCGATCGATCGTTTCACGCTGGCTTGGAAGAGAATAGTGCCAAGTACAAGCAGAATTGAGCCATGAGCGAAAGTCACAGGAGCCGACCATGCCGAAACTGATCGTTTCGATCGACGGTGTAGTCATCAAGGAGGTTCAGCTTTCGAAGGACCGGACCACGGTTGGTCGGCGGCCGTACAACGACGTCGTCATCGACAACCTGGCGGTCAGCGGCGAGCATGCGGTACTGCAGCTGGTTGGGCAAGAGGTCCATATTGAGGACCTGAACAGCACCAATGGAACCTACATCAACGGCAAGGCGATCAAGAAGCAGTTGCTGCAAAACAACGACATCGTGGAAATCGGCAAGTACAAGATCAAGTTTGTCGGCGACGGCGCCGGTGCCGACGTGGACAGGACCGCCTTTCGGCATTCCACCCCGCCGATTTCCGCGGGCGCGGCCTATTCGGGCGGCGGCGCCCCTACCAACATGGCGCCGCTGGTCGTCGCCGCGGCAACGATCAAACTGCTTTCGGGGCCAGCGGCCGGCAGGGAGATGAGTTTGACCAAGGTGGTGACGACCATCGGCAAACCCGGCGAGGCGGTGGCCGCAATCACGCGGCGCCAGGGCGGCTACGTGGTGGCCCATGTCGAAGGCGAGAGCCAACCGACGCTGAACGGCGTCCCGTTCGACACCGACGCGGTGGCGCTGAAGAATGGTGATGTGTTGGAGCTGGCCGGAACCAAGATCCAGTTCAACCAGTCCTGACCGGCAACGGCCTAGCCAGGACCGCTCCAGCCTCAACGCAACAAGCCAACGATGCGGTTTCTCGTCAGGCATGGTCCGCGCATAGGCGTCACCCTCCTTCCTCTCCTGATTGCCTTGTTGCATGCCGTCGAGTGGCTCCCCATCGGCGCATTGCATCGCCTGGACGACCTGATTTACGACGCGCGGCTGAACGCCACCATGCCGCGTACGCTCGACGAGCGGATCGTCATCGCCGACATCGACGAGAAAAGCCTGGCCGAATTCGGGCGCTGGCCGTGGAGCCGAAATCTGCTGGCGAAGATAATGGATGAATTGTTTGAGCGCCAGAAGATTGCGGTGCTTGGCTTCGACGTCGTGTTTGCCGAGCCGGACGACAGTTCCGGCCTGAAGCGCTTGCGCCAGTTGGCGCAAGATGAGCTTCGCGATCAGCCCGCCTTCGCGGCTAAGCTCAAGCAAATCGAAGCCAGTCTTGACTACGACGCGCTGTTTGCCAAGTCGCTGGAAAAGCGGCCCGTGGTGCTGGGTTTCTACATGACCAGCGACAGCGGCTCGAAGGCCTCAGGTGTGTTGCCGGAGCCGGTCATGGACAAGGCGACCTTCAAGGGACGACCGAACCAGATCCTGCGCTGGACCAGTTTTGGCTCCAACATTGAAGCGCTTGCCAAGGCGGCGCCCGTGGCAGGCTTCTTCAATACCGTTCCAGACGGAGACGGCGTTGTGCGTTCGGTGCCGCTGATCTCCGAGTACAACGGGCAGTACTACGAATCCCTGTCATTGGCCTTGTTCCGGCTGATTCTCGGCCTGCCGGCAGTGACGCCTGGGTTTTCCCAGGAAAAGACATTCGGGCAAAACTACCAGGGACTGGAAAGCATCGTCCTGAAGCGGCCCGATGGCAAAGCACTGGCCCTGCCGGTCGACGTGCGCGGTGCCGCATTGACCCCGTATCGCGGCAAGGGCGGCGTTACCGGAGGTTCATTCAAATACATCTCAATCGGAGACCTGATCGCGGGCCGGATCGCGCCCGGTCAACTGCGGGACAAGATAGTGATTGTCGGCACCACCGCCCCGGGGCTGCTGGATCTGCGCGTCACGCCGGTCGACGAGGCCTATCCGGGTGTCGAGGCCCATGCGAACCTGGTTTCCGGTTTTCTTGACGGCAAGGTCCTGGTCAAGCCGGACTACTCGCCCGGCTACGAGGTCACGATGCTGCTGCTGGCCGGCCTGACACTGGCCTTTGGACTGCCGATGCTATCTGCCCTGCGCGCGATCATGCTCAGCGTGCTGGTGGCCACTGTTCTCGTTGGGTTGAACCTGTGGCTGTACATGGGCTCTGGCCTGGTGCTGCCGCTGGCCGGCGCCCTGCTGATGACGATCATCGCCTTCGGCCTGAACATGAGTTACGGTTACTTTGTCGAAAGTCGATCGAAGCGCGAACTTGCCAATCTGTTTGGAACCTATGTCCCACCGGAGTTGGTCGATGAGATGGTGAAGGATCCGGACCACTACAGCATGGCTGCCGCCAATCGGGAGTTGACGGTCATGTTTTGCGACATGCGCGGCTTCACGAAAATGTCGGAAACGATGGAGCCGATTGCGTTGCAGGAACTGCTCAACGGTGTCTTCAACCGCCTGACCAACATCATCCGCAGCAACCGCGGAACCATTGACAAGTACATGGGCGACTGCGTCATGGCGTTCTGGGGCGCTCCGGTGGCGTTGCCTGAGCATGCCGAACTGGCGATCAAAACCGCGCTGGAAATGTATGCCGCGATTGCCCAGATCAACGAGGACCATCGGACCAAGGGCATTCCCGAAATTGGCCTTGGCATCGGCGTCAACACCGGGATGATGTGTGTCGGCGACATGGGGTCGGACCTGCGCCGAAGCTATACCGTGATTGGCGACGCCGTCAATCTGGGCTCGCGGCTCGAGGGCCTGTCCAAGGTCTATGGCGTGTCCGTTGTTGCGGCCGAATCGACCAAAAAGCTGGCGCCGTCCTTCGCCTGGCAGGAGCTCGACAAGGTGCGGGTCAAAGGCAAGGAACAGGCGGTTTCAATCTTCCTCCCGTTGGCGCCCGCCGACAAGCTGGACAAGGCATCGGAGCTGAAGCTTTGGTCCGCCCTGATCAAGGCCTATCGAGCACAGGATTGGGACCAATGCGAAGTCAATTTGCTGAACTTGAACAGAATTGATGCCAAAAAGTACCTGTACTCGCTATATTCCGAACGGGTAAGTGCAATGAAGATGTTGCCGTTTGATCCACAATGGGACGGCGCGACCAATTTTGATACCAAGTAAGTGACGCAATGAAAGTACGGGTTCTAGGATGTTCCGGGGCAATCGCCAAGGATTGCCGCACCACATCTTTTCTGCTGGACGGCGACGTGCTGATCGACGCCGGCACCGGCGTGGGCGACCTGACGCTGGAAGAAATGCGCCGGATCGATCATTTGTTCCTGACGCACTCGCACCTGGATCACATCGCCGCCCTGCCGCTGATGGTCGATTCGGTGGCGAGCATGCGCACGCAGCCGCTGGTGATCCATGCGCTTGCCGGCACCATCGACGCGCTCAAGAACCATATCTTCAACAACGTGATCTGGCCCGATTTCGCCTGCATACCAACGGTTGAGGCGCCCTTTATCCGCTATTCCGAAATCAAGATCGGTCAGACTTTGCACATCATGGGCAAGGATATTGAAGTGCTGCAGGCCGTGCATACCGTGCCGGCCGTGGGCTATTCCGTATCGGCGGGTGGCGGCTGCTGGGTTTACAGCGGCGACACCGAGCGCAACCCGGCTTTTTGGGAGCGGGTGAATCAGTTGCGCGTTTCGATGCTGGTGATCGAGACGGCGTTCAGCAACCGTGAAAGAGAGCTTGCCAAGCGCGCCCTGCATTTGTCACCTGAGGTGCTGGCGCAAGAGCTCGACAACATCTCACGGGACAAGAAATATCCCGTTTACATCATGCATACCAAGCCGGCTGAAACCGAACTCATCATGGATGAGATCCAGGGCTTCGACATGACGACGATCCTGGGGCAGCACGTCAAGCATGACATACGCTGGTTGCGCGCGGGCCAGAAGTTCGAGATTTGATGATCGCCTTCCGGTTTGGCCGGGCCCATGAGGCCGGGTGACAATAATGTCGGGCGGAGCAAGAATTGAAGCCGAAACTGTCGCCGCGTTGGGGGCGGAAGCCCTCGCGACAGGCAAAGACAGGCCAAAAGTCAGAGTTTTCTACTGGCACGATATCTGCTGCATTTCCTCCCGCTTAGTTACCGTTTTTCTTAACCCAAGGAGTTTTGCATGAAGCGTTCAATTCAAAAGGGTTTTACCCTGATCGAACTGATGATCGTGGTCGCCATCATCGGTATTCTGGCTGCGGTGGCCTTGCCGGCTTACCAGGACTACACGATCCGCGCCAAGGTCTCTGAGATGATTCTGGCGGCCTCATCGGCCAAGACATCCGTTGCTGAGGGGGCAAACTCGCTGTCGGCAATGCCGCTCACGGCCAGTGTCAACGTTGCTACCCAAGAGTCGAAATACGTCTCCGGTGTCGCCTACACAACGGGTTTAATCACCGTCACTTCAACCACCAGTGATTCAAATATCAGTAACGTTACCATCACCATGACCGGCACGTATGTGGCCGCCACCGGCCAAATCACATGGATTTGCAGCGGCTCGGTTCTCCCCAAGTATCGCCCGTCAAGCTGCCAGGGGGTCTGATATTTTTGTGGCACGGCGTGGCCGTCAAAAAACCCCTCAGTCGAGGGGTTTTTTGTTTCTGCCGGCCCTTTGCTCTTTTGCTCTTTGGCTGACCGCGCATCGGAGCCGCAATGAACCGGTCTGAACAAATGGCGGGTATCCCGGTCGTTTCGGCGCCATGGCTGCTTGCCTGGTCTGTGACGCTGGCGCTTGCCTGGTTGCTGCCGATTCATTACCCACCGTGGACCGCCTTCCATAGCGACGCCTGGGCCGCCATGGCGGTGGCGATCCTTGCAGCGGGGGTGGCATGGCGTGCCGGCGGACCCCTTGTTTGGTATCGGGCTGCGCTGCTGGCGGCCTTCCTGGCCCTGCTGCCGTTGCTCCAGTTCGCCGCAGGCCAGATCCTATTTTTCGGACAGGCCTGGATTGGCGCTCTCTATTTTCTCGGTCTCATGCTCGGCCTGCTGATCGGCGCGCGATGGGAGGCGGCACAGCCGGGGCGAGCGGCTGATGCACTGTTTCTGGCGGTCGGTGTGGCCGCTGTGGCATCCGTTGCGATCCAGCTTGACCAGTGGCAGTTCCTTAGCGGCATAGGCCTCATCGCAGGCACGGTTGAGGTCGCGCGTCCCCATGCAAACCTGAACCAGCCCAATCAGCTTGCCATGCTGATGGTATGGGCTTGTTTAGGCTGTGTCTGGGGCGTCCTGCGCAAAAACCTTGGCGCAGCGGTTGCCATCGCGCTAGCCGCTCTTTTCCTGTTCGGAATCGCCTTGACGCAGTCGCGTACCGGCGCGCTTGGAATTTTTTTCGTCGCTGGCGCCGCATGGTGGTGGCGCCGAACATGGCCGTCCAATCGGTACCCTGTTGCCGTCACGGCGCTTGCAATCCTGTTTGTTGGTCTATTCGTCGTGTTACCAAATTTGACACAACCCGCATTCTCAACGCCAGAACCGGGCCCACTAGGCAGGGTTGTTGTCCACGGAAACGAAGCTGTTCGCGTCGAGGCATTGAAGATCTTTGCCTATGCCGCGTTGCAAAGGCCTTGGCTCGGTTATGGGGTGGCTCAAACTACATCGGCGCATTTGGCCGTGGCAAGTGACTTCGCCGGCCTGGGGCAAGTCTTCGCGAACGCGCACAACCTTTTTCTCGATCTGGTCTTGTGGTTTGGCATTCCGCTGGGGGCCTTGGTCGGCTGCTTGCTTCTTGCCTGGATAGGACGGGTGGCCAGAAAAGTGAGCACGGCGGAAGACGTCACCATGCTAATGTTTCTGCTGGCAGTTGGGTGGCACGCCATGCTTGAGTTTCCGCTCTACTACGCCTATTTCCTGCTGCCAACTGCGCTGCTTGCCGGCGCCCTGGACGAGCGCACCGGAGCGAGAACCTCGGCCACGACGTCCCGATGGACCCTGCCTGTCCTGATCTGCATCGCGGCCGCCAGCCTGGCCATTACCAGCCGTGATTATTTTCGGGTCGAGGCCAACTTCGCTTCGTTGCGATTCGAGCGCGCGCACATTGGAAGATTGCCACCCGAACCAGCCCCGGATGTCGCCGTTCTGACTCAGCTTAGGGAATTCATGCGTGTGCAGCGGATGAGCGCCAGCGCCGGGATGAGCCCAGCCGACATTCAGCTCATGCGTGATGTCAATGCAACCATGCCAACCGCCTACAGCCTCTTCCAGCTTGTATCGGCGCTCGCCTTGAATGGACACGAAGACGAGGCAAGACGGTGGGTGAAAACGATTGCCAAAGTAATGCCGTCCGACGAGTATGAAAAGATGCGGCGGCTATGGGCGGCTGAAGCGGCTGATCGCCCGATCCAGAATTATGTGCCCGGCACCGATTGAACTACGCAACCTTTATGTCCAGTTCCAACGCGGCGCCAGATCCGGCTGAGCGACCCTTCAGTTTTGTCTGGCTGTCACTGTGGGCGGTCATGTTGACACCGAGTTGGCTGCTCCCGAACCACTTTCCACCATGGCGCAGTTTTCAATCCGACGCATGGGTCAGCGCCGTCATGCTGGTTGCTTTTTTCGCGGTATTCGTCCGGGCGCGCACCGTCACATCCTGGTACGGACTCTGCGTGCTGGTTCTTGCGCTGGTGCCGATTCCACTGCTGCAGTTCGCCTTTGGCCAGATTGCGTTTGTCGGCGAAGCCTGGCTGGTCAGTGCCTATTTGTTGGGGTTGCTGTTGGCCCTGCTGGTCGGTGCGCAGTGGGAGGCCAGTGCACGAAACCAAATGATGGACGCCCTGGCGTTTTGCCTGGTCGCCGCTGGCGTTGGGTCCGTTGCCATACAGCTGTACCAATGGCTGGAGCTCGGGGCGTCATTTCTCTCGAGCGGCGGCGGCATTGGCTGGCAGGTGTGGATCTCTGAAGAGGGCGGAGATCGACCCTATGCCAATATGGGTCAACCCAACCTGCTTGCCAGTCTCCTGCTGTGGTCTCTGTTGGGTTGCGCCTGGGGCGTCATGCGGCGTGCTATCCGACCGTGGCTGGGTGTGTTGCTCGCCATGTTGCTGCTCTTTGGTGTTGCGCTAACCCAATCGCGTACGGCATGGATTGGTTTGGCCTGCGTATGGGGTGCAGCCTGGTACTGGCGCCGCCTTTGGGACGCGAAGCGGATTCCATTGGTCCTGACCGGCCTGCTGCTCTACTTCGCCCTGTGTTCCGTTTTGGTCCTGACCGGGAGTGATTGGGTCGCGCTGGCGCCAAGCCTGTCCTCATCGACCAGGGTCGAGATGGGTCTGCGGCCCGCTGCCTACTGGATGTTCCTTGACGCAGCCCTGCAGAGTCCGTGGTTCGGATATGGCTGGAACCAGATCATGGTTGCACACCTGTCGGTCGCCGCGGACCACCCGCCGACGGCGGGAATCTTCTACCATTCGCACAATCTTTTCCTCGAGTTCGTTCTCTGGTGCGGCATTCCGATCGGGCTGCTGGTGTCGGCTCTGCTGGTGGTCTGGCTGATGCGCAAATGCAGGCAAATTGATTCTGCCGGCAGCGCGATCATGCTTCTCTTTTTGGTCGTGATCGGCGTTCACGCCATGCTTGAATTTCCGCTTCATTTCGCCTTCTTCCTTTTTCCGGCGGGCCTGATCGCGGGCGCCCTTGAGAAACGGCTGAACACGCGAGCCATCGCAAGTACCGGTCGCGCGCCGGTCCTTTGCCTGGGCGTGATCGCTGCGGGAATGCTGCTGTTGATCGGGGTCGATTACGTTCGAGAAATTGAGCCGAATACCCTGGCGTTGCGTTTCGAAGCAGCACGAATCGGCAATCAAGCACCCAAAGAAGCGCCGAAAGTCATCGTATTGAACCAGTTACGCGAATCGCTTCGTCTTGACCGATATCAGCCGCGGCGTGACATGCCGGCCGAGCAACTGAAGTGGGTGGAGGATGTGACCCGCGTCAACCCGACGCCATCCAATCTGTACAAGTCGGCCTGGGCGCTGGCCTTGAATGGCAGACCGCAGGATGCCGCTCTATGGCTGCTCAGAGCCCGCATGGTGCTGGAGGATTCGCAATGGCAGACGATACGCCAAGCCTGGGTGTTTAGGTCTCGACAGGAGCCGCTGTTTGCCGCGGTTGCCCTGCCCGCCGCGCCGGGCGGCGCATCCAAATAGTCCGATCCGCCATGCTCGCCGAACCAAGACCTGCTTATCGTCCGGTCTTGTGATGCCACATGCCGATCAGCGCTTCTTCCAGATTTCGGGCAAAGCGCTTGCTATCAAATAGCGGGGACGCTAGCACTTTCTCGCGCAACCCGGCGCGAATGGTCTGCAGTTTGCTTGGGTCCAGCGCGAGCGCGACGGCCTTGTTGACGTAGTCTTCTTTGCTGTGCGCGACAAATTCGGGCAGCCCAGCGTTGTTCATCAGGCTGGCACCCTGGCGGGCGATCAAGGTTTCTCCAGCCAGAGTCAGCGTCGGTACCCCCATCCACAGCGCTTCGCAGGTTGTGGTGCCGCCGGTAAAGGGAAACGTATCCAATACCAGGTCGACGGCTGCGTAGGCGGCGAGGTATTGCTCGAGCGGGCTCCTACCGTGCAGCTCAGTTCGTTCCATCGAAATTCCGGCAGCCACCAAGCGGGACGAAAAGTTATTGCGGGCGGAGGGCTCGCTCAATTGCATGGATTGAACTCTCAGGCGCGCATCGGGAATCTTGCCAAGCACCTCGGACCAAACGGAGAGAGTCTGGTTATTGATCTTGTTGAGCACTTGAAAAGATCCGAAGGTTGGATACCCCTTGCTGTGCCTGGGCGCTGCACTGACTGTTGCCAGCTGCATGAACGGCGGTGTGGAATAACACATGCGGGTATCGGGCAGGAACCAGAGTTTCTCGACAAATTGCGTTGCCATATTCCGGGTCGCCGAAATCGGATCGACCAGCACGTAATCCATCTCGGCAATACCCGTGCTTGCCCAATAGCCGAGCCAGCTTGCCTGCACCTGGGCTGGCCGCCAGGCAAACACCGGCAGGCGATTCTGCGCGGTGTGGCCAGACAGATCGATGAGGACGTCAATCTCGTCGGCGCGAATCTTTTCCGCGATGAGCTTGTCGCTCAGCCCGGCCACCATATGCCAAGCCCGAAACAATGGCTTGAGTTGCGCGGTCCGCGCGTCTTCTCGCGCGTAAGTGCTATAGGCCACCAGCTCTAGGCGCTCCGCATCGATCTGCGATACGGTTGCTTCCAGGAATCGCCCGACTGGATGCTCACGCAGATCGCCCGACAAGAACCCGACCTTGAGCGGACGGAGCGCGTCCCCTTGCCGCGACCAATCCGGCTGCGTCAAATGGCTGGCTTTTTTCGCCACTGTTATCCCGTAGCGCCTGGCCTCGGACAGGTAGTCCGAAGCCGTGCGAGTCTCATCGGTGCTCATCGAGAACAGTAGAACGCTTCGTGCCGACACAAAATCGGGATCAATGTCCAGCGCACGGCGCAAGCTCGCAGCGGCCAGGTCCCGTTTCCCCAACAGCAGGTGATACGCGCCAAGGTTGCTGTGTGCCGCGACAAATTTTGGATCGAGTCGCAATGCCTCGCGATAACAGGCCGCCGCGCCTTCCAGATCTCCCATCTCGTGCAGCGTTGCGCCCAGGTTGGTATGGGCTGCGGCGTGCTCGGGGTGAATCGAAACGACCCGGTTCCGATAGTCCAGCGCCGAATTCATGTCGCCAATGGCCTGGTAGATCTGACCCAGTCCTTCCAACGATTCAATGTGCCGCGCATCCAGCGTGAGGGCTTTTAGAAACGCCGCAATCGCTTCCTGCATCCGCCCTTCACTCTGGAAAATGACGCCCATGTAACTGTGCGCGTTTGGATCGCCTGGGCGCAGTGCCAGCGCCTTCTGACCGTGCCAGCGCGCCTGGCCCAACCGACCCAGTTTGCCGTACACGCAGGCAAGGTTGACATGGGCTTCGGCGCAGTCCGGATCCAGGCCCAGAGCCCTCTCGCAACATTGAGCAGCCTCGTCGTTCTGGTCCAGACGCATGAGGACCACGCCGAGATTGGCCCATATGGGTGGATCGTTTGAACGCAGGGACAGGGCTTGTCGAAAGCTCGCCGCGGCATTTTCAAGAAGATCTTGCGCGATGAGCAGATTGCCACGCATGAAGTAGTAGTCGGCGGTGTCGCGCGCGATGGCGATGCCTTGCTCGAGCAACGCCATCGCCTCCGGCGCCCGCCCGCCTGCTGCCAACAGGGCACACAGATCACGCAGCGCGATTGCAAAATCAGGCTTGAGCGCAAGTGATCGGCGGATGTGCTCGATGGCGGCATCGCGCGCCCCCAACTCCTTGCACGCCGTGCCCAACATGTAATGGGCATCGAAATTGTTTGGGTCGAGCGTGACGGCGTGATCGAGAAGGGTCCGAGCCTCCTCAAATGACTCTTGCTCGCACAAAACGTAGGCGAGATTGATGCACGCGGCCGCATCCTCCGGGTCCGCCAGCACGGCCTGCCGAAAACTGTGCGCTGCTTGCCCCAACTGGCCCTGCTCAAGCCAGGCATTGCCTTCGCGCTTGAACGCCGAAGCGTGTTCCTGCGCGGAAGGCGCCGCGACCGGGAAAGCGGTCTGCGCCTCGGGCGCGCTCGTTGCAAGGACAGCCGTTGCGGCGCCACGCCGCAGTTTCTTGATCCACGAAAACATCACAAGGGTTCTCGACTTGTTCCCGATGGGGCCGCGCTGGTGGGCAATAACCGACGGATCGCAGTGACAGGTCGCAGCGGCGACGGGGCTTGCTTCTCCAGCGTGGACCATGGCCGCTTCAACCAGCTCAACCTGCGGCGCCCTTCGCTCTGGGCGTCAACCCGGCACGCGCCTGACGCTGCGCATCCGGAAAGTGGTAGAGACATTCGGATCTACAACCGCGTCAGTAGCCATTCGGTCAACTGGTCAACGTAGCTGTCTTCATAGCCCGCGTCTTTCAGCTGCCATTTGAACGCGTTGCCCAGTTGCGCCTTTTTGTAGGTATTCAATTTGTTCTTGCCCTTGAAATCGCCAATCAGCCGGCTCAGCTTTTTGAGCGCTCCTTCGGCCTTTTGCGCAAACTTCTTCTCCGACAGCTTGGCCGCCAGCGGCACCGCTTCAATGAAGTTGTCGGCAAGCAGAGCGCCGAACGTCTTTGCCGGTGCGGCGTTGAACCAGTCAAAAATGCTCATGGGACAGGGCGCAAAAATTGGCGTCAAACTGAGATGACAGGCTGGCGGCGAGCTGACACGCGGCCGCAGGGCAGGTCAATTATCGCAGCGAGATCGCAGCGAGCCGCCGACCTGTTTCCGTACTGAACACCGGCCACAAAACTCGACGCTCTTGCTTCCGATGGGCTCGGGTGACTCGCGGGTATTTCAAGCGCTCCGATAAGATACGCTCAATGATCAACCTGGGCCTTATTAAGAGGCTGCTGCGGAATCGGCGCAGCGCAATGGTCCCGTCGCCGCCGGTTTCGGCACCATACCGCTCGGTACTCAATGTTGGTGGGGGCAGCAAGCAGATTCCCATCCCCGAGCACTACGCCGGCTGGACCCACTTGTTGCTTGACGTGGATCCAAGCGGGAAGCCCGATATCGTTTGCGACGCCCGTAGTCTTGGCACACTTCAAGGCGAGCAGTTCGACGCCATTTACTGCTCGCACAATCTCGAGCATTACTACAAACACGATGGCGCGACCGTGCTCCGGGGGTTTCTGCACCTGCTCAAACCCGATGGATTCGCCGAGATCCGCGTGCCCGACCTGAAATGCGTGATGAAGCGCTGCGTCGAAACGGGGATGGACATCGAGGATGTCCTGTACCAGTCCGGCGCCGGACCGATTACGGTTCGTGACGTGATTTACGGGTGGGGCAAGCAAATCGAATCCTCAGGCGTCGATTTTTATGCCCATAAAACTGGCTTTACACGCGCGTCGCTGGCCGCGGCGCTTGATGCGGCGGGATTCGGCCATGTCCTTGTCATTGAAAGGCACGAGGCATTTGAATTGTGTGCGCTCGCGTTCAAGAGTCAGCCAACGGCGCAGCATCGATCCTTGCTCGGGTTAGCCGCAGCAGACACGCCCATGTCGCACCCGGGCGCGAGAAAAGAGGCGGATCAGCTAATTGAGCGGGGCCACGCCGATGAAGCCGCCGGCAACTTCGAGTCGGCGTATGGGCGCTACCTCGAAGCCCGCCTCGTTGCGCCTGACTATCCCCGGGTGCACATCAACATCGGAAATGTGTGCCGCGCCATGGGGCGTCTGGACGAGGCGCTGACGCACTTCCGCATGGTGGAGCAGCTTGCGCCCGACTACCCCGCTGCCCACAACAATCTGGGCGCCCTGTTCATTCAGCGCAACGAGCACGGTCTCGCCGAAGCGGCGTTGCGCCGCGCGCTAGAACTCGATCCGCTGATGGTTGACGCGGCCGTGATGCTTGCGGATTTGCTGGACGGCGCGGGACGCTCGGACGAGGCCGAGGCCCAATTGCGCCGGGTGGTGGTGCCTGGCGCGGCGAATCGGGTGGGCGCCCTGGTGAACCTTGGCCTCTTGCTGGCCGGGCAACACCGCGTCGACGAGGCGCGGCAGGTGTTGGAGCAGGCACTTGTTTGCGACGCTGGTTCGGCGCTGGCGCATGCCGCGATGGGCGCGCTTTGCCTGACGACGCGGCGTCACGCTGACGCGGCCAGTTCCTATGCTGCCGCTGTTGCGTTGCAAGCCGATCTGCCTGCTGCTGTTGGCGGTCAACTGTTTCTAATGAATTTTCGGGATGATGTGACCAACATTGCCGTGTTCGAGGCCCATCGCGCGGCCGGCCTGCGGTTGCAGGCGCAAGCCGGCGGGCGACGTGCGCCGTCGCGCGATCGAATCCACGCTCAACGACGCTTGCGGATTGGCTATGTTTCGGGCGATTTTGGCCAACACCCGGTTGGGTTGTTCATTCGCCCGGTGCTGCAAGGCCATGACTTGACGCAGTTTGACCTGTATTGCTATGCGAATGGCGAAACGCGCGATGATCTAGGTGACCAGTTGCGCCGGATCGTGCCCAATTGGCGTTCCATCATGGCGCTTGGCGATACGGAAGTCGCTGCGCTGATCGCGCGCGATGAGATCGACATACTCGTTGACCTTGCGGGGCACACCGCCGGAACGCGGGTGGCCGTGTTTGCCTATCGGCCCGCGCCGGTGCAGGTCTCGTGGCTGGGCTATCTCAACACGACCGGTTTGCCCGAGATGGACTACCGCCTTTGCGACCACCACACCGATCCGGTGGGCGAGACCGAATCTCTGCACACCGAGAAGCTGCTGCGGCTGGCCCACAGCCAGTGGTGCTACGCGCCCGTGTACGAAGTGCCTCTGCTTGAGCGGCCGCACGCCAACGCGCCCGACCAGCTGGTCTTCGGCTCGTTCAACCAGTTCGCGAAGATCAGTGATGCATGCATTGACCTGTGGTGCCGTTTGCTGCGCCTTCTGCCTGCGGCGCAGCTTCGCGTGTTCGATGTGCGCGAAGGCTCGACGCGCGTCGAGTTTCTGACGCAGCTCGCCCGGCGTGGGGTGGATTCGAAGCGTGTGCGCCCGTACGACCGCATGGATATCCTGGAATACTTTCGTGCCATCGGCGACGTCGACATCGCCCTGGATACCTTGCCCTACAACGGGGCAACCACCACGCTTGATGTTCTCTGGATGGGTGTGCCGGTGGTGGCGCTGCGCGGACAGCGTGCGATCGCGCGTGGCGGCTTCAGTATCCTGTCATCGCTGGGCCTGCCAGAGTTGATCGCCCGATCCGAGGACGAGTATGTTGAATTCAATGTCCGGCTGGCCGGCGACCCGGCACGGCGCCAGGAATTGCGCCGAACGCTTCGTGCCAGGCTGGAGGCATCGCCTCTGATGGACGCAACTGGCTTTGTGCGCGACCTGGAGGACTGCTACCGCATGATGTGGCAGGAACGGTGCGGCGCGCGCTAGGTGAACCAGTTGCAGGCGGTTGCAGCGTCATCAAGAGAAGCCCCGGCGCCAGGACAGAGTCTGCTATGGCGCTTCGTCCTCTTTGCCTTGCTGGTGCTGCCATGGATCAACCCGTTCGCGGGCGGACCCTCACCGGCGGTCATACCCTGGCTCGTTGCTTCAGCTTGCGCGCTGTTGCTTTGGATGGTTCCAGGCCGGATCGACGCGGAATTGATGGCCGCCGCGCTGTTGACAGCGGCATTGCTGAGCTCGGTCATGGCGATTCTTCAGTACTTTGGCGTCGCCGGGACGTTTTCGCCCTGGATCAACGTGCCGGCGGCTGGCGAGGCTTTTGCCAACCTGCGGCAACGCAATCAGTTCGCCAGCTTGATTACCCTTGGACTGCTCGCCTTGATCTATCTTGCAAAGGCGCCGCCGCTGCGCCGGCATCTTGCCTGGTTGTCAGCCCTGCTGGGGATTGGCTTGGCTTGCAGCGCATCGAGAACCGGATTGGCACAGTGGTTGCTGGTCCTGCTGCTGTTGCTGGTCTGGCGGCGGCGCACGCCACCCGGAACGCTCGCACTGATGGGCGTTGCCACCGGGGCCTATGTCATTGCGGTACTCATCCTGCCCCTGTTGCTGCAGCGATGGACTGGGGTCGAGAGTGGGGGACTGCTGCAACGCCTGACCGACGAGGTGGTGGACTGCAACAGCCGCATCACCCTGTGGTCCAACGTGCTGCATCTGATTACGCAGCGACCCTGGACCGGTTGGGGCTGGGGCGAGTTGGACTTTGCTCACTACGTCACTCTGTACCCGGGCCAGCGATTTTGTGAAATTCTTGACAACGCGCACAACCTGCCGCTGCAGCTTGCGGTGGAACTCGGGCTTCCTGTGGCGACCCTCGCAACTGCGACGGCCCTGTGGTTCATCGTTCGCGCCAGGCCATGGGCAGCGGCTGCTCCCGATCAACAGATGGCCTGGGGCTGTCTGGCGATCATCGCCCTGCACAGCCTGCTCGAATACCCCCTTTGGTACGGGTCGTTCCAGATCGCCACCCTGTGGTGCGTCTGGCACCTATGTCGCGAGACGTCGGTGCTGGAGCGGGACAGTGTTTTCGCGGCCGGCGTCATTCCTTCGGGCTGGCGCGGAAGCGCCAGCGCTATTCGCCTGGCCTGCGGAATCTCGGGATTGGCGCTTCTCGCCTACGCCGCCTGGGACTACCGGCGCATCAGTCAGATCTATTTGGTTCCCGAGCGGCGCGCCGCCGCCTACCGAACCGACACGCTTGCCAAGATCAGTGACTCGGTCCTGTTTCGCAATCAGGTGCAATTCGCGGAACTTGCGACGACACGTTTGAGCCGCGCCAACAGCGAGCGCCTGTATCAGCTGTCGAGCGATCTGCTGCATTTTTCGCCGGAGGCTCGGGTCATCGAAACCTTGATTGAAAGCGCGACCCTGTCCGGGCATCGCGAGGAGGCGCTGTTTCACCTGGCGCGTTACCGAGCGGCGTTTCCAGCCGACCATGCCCAATGGTCCGCTGCGCTAGGCCGGGCAGCTTCGGCTGCGTCTTCTGGCAACTGAGTCTTCGGGGCAGACAATGTGGCTTGAACACCTGACGAACCAATGACCCTCCTCGCGCTCGACGTCGGGAACACCCGGCTCAAATGGTCGCTGTTTGCCGAACCACGGCCGGGCGCCGGGCAGCTTGCCCATGGCGCGGTGTTTCTGGAAAACGTGGATCAGCTTGCCGAAGGTGAATGGGCCGCCCTGCCTGCTCCAGAGCGAATCATCGGCTGCGTCGTGGCTGGCCCTGCCGCACGCCGAAGAGTGGAAGAGCAGTTGGAGATCTGGCAACCGCCGGTCCATTGGGTCGTCGCCAGCGAGGCGCAGGCGGGGCTGCGTAACGGCTACGAGCACCCGGCCCGCTTGGGGAGCGACCGCTGGGTCGCGATGATCGGGGCTTGGCACCGGGTGCAGGCAAGCCAGCCGGGTCGGCCGATCGTCGTCGCGATGGTTGGCACGGCGGTGACGGTCGAAGCCATCGACGCGACGGGCAACTTTCTCGGCGGCTTCATCCTGCCCGGGCACGGCATCATGTTGCGAGCCCTCGAATCCGGCACTGCCGGTCTGCGCGTCCCGACCGGCGAGGTCAAACCGTTCCCGGCCAATACCAGTGACGCGCTCACCAGCGGCGGCACTTACGCCATCGCCGGCGCCATCGAGCGCATGGTGCAGCATGTGCGCCAGCGTTGCGGCGCGGACCCGGTGTGCATCATGACCGGAGGCGCCGGCTGGAAGATGGCGCCGGCCATGTCGCTGCAGTTCGAGTTGGTGGAAAGCCTGATTTTTGACGGCCTGCTGGAAATTGCCGCCAGCCAAACGGTTCTGGCGCCAGACCGAACCCGGCGCTGAGGCGCTGCCTCGCCGCTGCGCAGCGCGCCAGTCTTGTAGAACGCCCCTATGCGGTGCCCAGGCCCGCTGCAGCCTGAAACATCGCTTGCCGTGCCTGCGTGATGATCTGCCCTTTCCAGTCGTCGGTGTCGGTGAAAAAGGCGTTGAACATCCGCTGCTTGATGGCCCGCGCCAGTTCGAGCGGCGCTTCCACGTGCAGGTTCAGCCAGTGTTCGCCGCGCAGCGCGTCCACCACTTCCGGCACGGCACGGTTCCATATTCCATGGCAATACCGGTGTATTCGGCCTGCGGGCACTCCTCCTTCACGCTCATCCACATCAGACTGGTCAGGAAGGCCGAACTGGACGAGCCGTCATAGATGGAAGTCACCTTGCTGTTGCCGTCACTGTCCCACCAGGCGTGCGCGCGTTGCAGTGCCGCCGGGTCGTTGGGCCCGGCAAAGATGCGCTCGCCGACGCCATTGGGCCCGAGCCCAGTGTGCAGGTCGATCCAGCCGATACGCCTGGCCGCCGCGCCATGAGAGCGCAGCACGCCGCGCAGCGTCTGGTTGCTCCAGGTGGCCGAGGTGCCTCCGAAGAACAGGCCATCCGGGAACTGATGCTGACCCTGGGTCACCGCGGCCTGGAACGCCTTGGCGCCGTGCGACTCGATGTAGCTGGCGATCGCTTGCACGTTCCCGGCGTCCGGTGGCCATTGCGCCGGCAACAGCAAGGGATGAAGCTCGGCGTAGGCGACGTTCTGCGGCAGCGGCGCTGAAAAATCGTGAAAATTCCGGTTCAGGTCAACATTTTCGTGGGTGGTGCGCCGCAGGGGTGAGAAGCCGTACGGGTTGAGCGCGTGGATGTAGAGCACAGCCACCCCTTGAGTCCGTGCGTGGTCGCGCCATTCGTGGTCGTGCAGGGCAAAGACCTGCACCCCCGAGCCACAGTAGCCCTCGACACCATGGCAGCCGCTGCTGACAATCAGCAGCGCCTCGGCATCGGCCGGGCCGTCGCGTGCCAGATCCATCGCCAACACCTCGCCGTCACGACCCGCCAGTGGATGCACATGGCTTTGCACCGTCAGGCCGGCCGTGGCCGCCGCCTGCAAGAACTTGGCCCGTGCCTCGCCGTAGCTCGGTGAAAAGGAGTCAAGGACTCCGGTCACGGCGTCGCCCCGGCGCTGGCTGTTGGCTTGAGCCATTCTTCGGCCAGGCGCACCCAATAAGTCGCACCCAGCGGAATCAGCTCATCGTTGAAATCGTAGCTCGGGTTGTGCAGCATGCAGGGGCCGCCGCCATGGCCCATTTCCCGATGCCCGCCGTCCCCATTGGCGATAAAACAGTAGCAGCCCGGCTTGGCCTGCAGCATGAAGGAAAAATCTTCCGCGCCCATGGTGGGTTCCTGAACCAGCACGTTTTCAGCCCCGACGACCGTCGCCATCACCTTGCGGGAAAATTCCACCTCGGCGGCGTGGTTGATGGTGGGCGGGTAACTGCGCGTGAAGCTGAACTCGCACTGTGCGTCAAACGCCGCGCAGGTGTGCTCGGCGATTTGCTTCATGCGGCTCTCGATCAGGTCCAGCACTTCCAGCGTGAAGGTGCGCACGGTTCCCTGCAGCGAGCAACTGTCCGGTATGACGTTGCTGGCCTCGCCGGCATGAATCATGGTGACCGAGATGACGCCGGCGTCAATCGGCTTCTTGTTGCGCGAGATGATGTGCTGGAACGCCTGCACCATCTGGCAGGCAATAGGCACCGGGTCGATCCCGGCGTGCGGCATGGCGGCGTGGGCGCCTTTGCCACGGATGGTGATCTTGAATTCATTGCTCGAAGCCATCACCGGACCGGTGCTGACGGCAAACTTTCCGACCTGCGTTCCCGGCCAGTTGTGCATGCCGAACACGGCGTCCATCGGAAACTTCTCGAAGAGTCCGTCCTTGATCATCTCGCGGGCGCCGCCGCCGCCTTCCTCGGCCGGCTGAAAAATCAGGTAGACCGTGCCGTCAAACTGGCGCTGCCGGGCGAAGTGCTGGGCCGCCGCCAGCAGCATGGCGACATGGCCGTCGTGGCCGCAGGCGTGCATCTTGCCCGCGTTCTTGCTGGCGTGGGCAAAGCTGTTGAACTCCTGCATCGGCAGCGCGTCCATGTCGGCGCGCAAGCCGATCGCGCGACTTGACGTGCCGTTTTTGACGATGCCGACCACGCCGGTCGTTCCCATGCCGCGATGGATCGGAATGCCCCATTCGGTCAGCTTGGCCGCAACAATGTCGGCGGTGCGGACTTCCTGAAAACACAACTCGGGATGCGAATGGATGTCGCGCCGGATGGCCGCAATGCTTGCGGCCTGGGTGACGATGGAATCAATGATCTTCAAGGTGTTCTCCAGCGGTGGCGGGTCAGTGTGCGGCCGAATCAGGAGGGCGGCCGCCTGCGGATGCCTGGCGGCTCAATGCTTGGCCTCGGTAGAACGCGTAGTTTGCCAGATCAAGCATGGGAAGGTCGGCGCGTGAGTCGCCATAAGCGTACAGGGTGAGCGGGCTCGCGCTGACATGGCGCTGCTTGATCCATTCGCGCAGCCTGCGTGCTTTTTCCTTGCCGTGGCAATTGGCGGTGCGCATTGCGCCGGTCAATCGGCCGTTTGCCACTTCCATTTCAGTGCAGATCAAATCATGCACGCCCAACGCTCTGGCCACAGCGTTGAGATAAATGTCGGGCGAGGCGCTGACGATGATGCACTGATGCCCGTCCTGCAGGTGACGGCGCAGACTGGACAGCCCGGCCTCATTCCAGCGCGAAGGCAGGACCTTCTGGCAAAAGCGCAGCGCCCAGCCCTGCACCTCATCGACACTGCATCCGCGCAGGCAGACCGACAGCAGGCGCGCTTTTGCCCGCTGGTTGCTCATCAGGCCGATGGCATAGGCGGCAAGCCAGGGAGCGCTTCGCAGCAGCGCCAGCAGCAGGCCTGGCCAGCCCAGCGCCATGCGCAGGAATGGCAACAGGGTGTCGCCGCGCGTCAGGGTACCGTCAAAATCAAAGGCGGCAAGCACCACCGGCGCTTCATGCTGAGTCACCACGGGCACCTAACCGCACCGCAGAGGCGCTGGCAGAACGGGCAGCCGCTCATCGGCAGCCAGGCTGGAATGTCGTAGTAACGCTGGTGGATGTCAGCGAGGACGCCCTTGCGATACGCCTCGTAATTGAAGTTTCGACCTTCAACGGCATGGAACGCGACCCCGCTCTGCTGAAAGCTAAACAGTCGCACCGAGTCAAAGTAGGGCCGGTAACTCTCCAACTCGGGTCGGTCCATGTGCAGCACCCGGATCGTCCTGCCCTGGTAAACAGAAAAGTCAACCAATATGTCATCCTGCCGGGCATGGAAGTTGCCCCGCCCAAACACCGGAACGTACCGGCCCAGCTGGTAGCCGTAAATCGAGGCCGGCGTGTAGGCATTGGCCATCAGCACGGAATCAGTCGCTTGAACCTGTTGCAACATCTGCTCGGTCTGAAAGCCGCGGACGATCTGCGGATAGATTCGACTGCCCCTCCAATCATCGGTTTGAGTCAGGCCAATTCCGGCCAGTGCCAGCAGGTGCAGCGCGACGAACAGCGCGAGACCCTTGCTGCAGCGCTGCAGGGCGTCGGCGGGCAGGGCCAGCGCAAGCAGCGCAAACATGAAGGGGTAGAACGACAGGACCCAATGCAGTCCGATCACCTTTCTGGTCGAGAGCAGAAGGAAAAACGCCAAGGGGACGAGCACCACACAGGCCAGCAGACGATGCGTTCGAGCGCTGCGGCGCAGACGCTCGCGATGTTTCCAGCCCAGCCAGAGCGCCGCCGGCGAGGCCAAGTACAGCATCATGCCAAGGTAGGCCAGCGGTTTGTACCAGGCAAAGACAGCCGACTCGTTGCGGTTGATCAGGTTGAACATGATGTTGGGCCAGCCGTGGCTGATGTTCCAGGCCAGATTGATTAACGATCCGGGTAGGGTGCAGGCGAGCAGCAGCAGCAGCGCGACCCAGCGCTCGCGCCGGTACGCGAGGAGGTAGACCAGATAGGCCAGCCCCAACACAACCGCAAAGTATTTCGAAAGAAAGGCGCCGCCCAGGAACAGGCCGCTGGCGGCGTACAGCGCAAGCGTGTGGCGATCCATCGCGGGCCTGGCTTCGGCGCGCAGCAGTGCGGCCACCGACAGCGCCGACCAGAAGATCAACGGCGTGTCGGTCGTGATCAGGGTGTTGAGCCAGTTGATCGGCGTCAGCCAGAAGAACAGCACGGCCCAGGCGGCCCGGGTGCGATCCAGGGCGCTCAAGGCCCACCACAGCACGGCGCCCAGCAGCAGGGGCAGCAACACCACCGGCATACGGATCGAGAGGAGACTGTCGCCAGAGAGCCAGCGCATGAAAGCGATCAGCCAGCCGACCATCGGCGGATGGTCGTAATAGCCCCAATCGGGAAACACGCCCCACCAGTAGAAGTAAGCCTCGTCACCGGTGATCGGGAAGACCGACGCAATCCAAAGCCGCAGCAGCAGCGAGGCCAGGCCAGCCAGCAGCAGCCAGCCAATGATCGGCGTGGTCGGCGTGGCCGTGGTTGCAGGAAGAGGTGTTCGGGTCATGGACCGGCTGCGAAGCGCAGGTCTTTCAGCACGAGGACACTGTAGAGCAGGCAGACGATGCCGAGCGCGACCGCGAACCAAAGGGTCACCAGCCGCACCATCACCGTCAGCGCGACCACGACACCAAGCGCCTCGCCACGGCCCAGTCCCAATGCCAGCATGATGGCTTCGGTTCCACCCAAGCCAGCGGGCAGCATGGAGAGGGCGCCGCCGACCATGGAGAATGCATAAAACGAAGTGGCCTGCAAGGGCGTGACCGGCGCTTGCAGCAGCATGGCGCACAGCAGCCAGACCGCGATGCCCTGCGCAACCCATGCGGTTATCGTTAGTAAGAACCAGGACGCGGGTCGAGCCGCAAGGCATGACCCGGCCTGACCCAACCAAGGTAGTCTGGCGAGAACCATGGGCCGCCAGCGTCTGGCGCTGACCACATGACCAGCCAGCAGGGCGACGACCAGCAGGACAAGCCAGAGCCAGACTGGCAAGGGTGGCAGCAGCCACCAGGCTGCCGGAACGGCGAGCAGCGCCAGGCACAGCAGGTCGGCCAGTCGCTCGGCGCCGAACAGCGCCAGACTGTTGCCCAGGGACAGGGGTTGCCGCGCCGGCAACATGGAGCGAATCGCCTCGCCGATGTTGCCCGGCGTCGGCGTGAAGGCGTACCCCGCGAGATAGAAGCGCAAGCCTTGCGCCAGAGGAAGGGCTCGACCCAGCAGCTTCATCCACGCCATCCAGCGCAGCCCGCGCAGCAGGTAGCTGAGCAGGCACAGAGCAGCGGCGAGCAGTCCCTGCCAGGACAGCAGGCGCAGAAGCGCCGAACCAGCCTGTTCCTGCTCCAGCGCAAACAGTCCGGCCGCATAGACCGAAAACGCCAGCGCGAAAACGATCAACCAGGGTCGCAGCGGGAAACTCAAAAACTCCGTCCCAGGAACAGCAGCAGCCAGAGTAGGGCGGCCAGCAGAATCCAGCGGTCGCTCAGCAAGTCCCGCGCCACGTCCTCGCCTTTGCCATGATGGATCTGCCAGGTGTAGCGCAGCATGGCGAAGATCACGACCGGAATCGTGTAGACGAGGCGTTCGCCATGCTGGCGCAGGGCTTCCGCGCTGGAGGCGAACAGGCTGTAGGTGATCAAGGTGGCCGTGAGCGTGGTGGCGACAAAGGTGTCGAGCAGGGCCGAGGGGTAATCGGCCAATACCTTGCGTTGCACGGCCACCTCGTGAAAGGTTTCCGCCTTGCGTTTGGAGAAGCCCAGGAACAGTGCGATGAACATGCCGGTGAGCAGCAGCCAGCGCGACGGCGCAATGCCCACGGCCAAGGTTCCCGCCAACAGCCTGAGCATGAAGCCTGATGCAATCACGTACACATCGACCACGGCAATCCGCCTGAGGTGCAGGGAATAGGCGAGATTGAGCAGCAGGTAGATCGCCAGCACGACAAGCAACGCGTTGTTGCCGCGCGCCAGCCAGCCACCGGCCAGCACCAGCGCGGCGGCCAGCATCCAGGCCGCCTGGCCGGACACCGCGCCGCTGGCCAGCGGGCGGCCGCGCTTGACCGGATGGGCCGCGTCGAGCTCGCGGTCGAACCAGTCATTGAGGATGTAGACGGCGCTGCTGATGGCGCAGAACGAGGCGAACGCCAGGGCGACGATCAATACCAGATCGGCCTCTTGCCAGCGTTGGCTGAAAACCAGGCCGGCGAATACGAAGCCATTCTTGAGCCACTGATGTGGCCGCATGAGTCTAATCAGTGGTGCTGGCGAAGGCATGTTGCGCGCTGCGGAGAAATGATTATCCTTGATGCCATGCCAGCATTCGCCTGCCAGCGTCCTACATCGCCTGAAGAGGCATGGTGCCAGCGCTGAGCTGCGCCCGGCGCCTGGCCGTCGCCGGACTGCTCCTCGCTCTGTCCGGCTGCACCTCCCTGGGCTACTACTGGCAGTCGGTGTCGGGCCACCTGGAGGTGATGCGCGCGGCCCGTCCCATCGAGGTCTGGCTGGCCGATCCACAGACCAGCGCCAGCCTAAGGACGCAACTTGAACTGGCGCAACGCATCCGTGCCTTCGCCAGCACGGCGCTGCACCTTCCCGACAACGCCAGCTACCGCAGTTACGCCGACATCGGGCGCAGCGCCGTGGTGTGGAACGTGGTTGCCGCGCCGGAACTTTCGCTCGAACTCAAGACATGGTGTTTCCCGGTCGCCGGTTGTGTCAGTTACCGTGGCTATTTTTCGGAAGTTGAAGCCCGCGCCGAGGCGGCCCGGCTAAAGGAGCAGGGGCTGGAGGTCAGCGTCGATCCGGTACCGGCCTATTCGACCCTGGGCTGGTTGAACTGGGCTGGAGGCGACCCGCTGCTCAGCAGCTTCGTCAGTTACAACGAGGACGACCTGGCGCGCCTGCTGTTTCATGAGCTGGCGCACCAGTTTGTCTACGCGCGCGACGACACCATGTTCAACGAGTCGTTTGCGACCGCCGTGGAACGGATCGGCGCCCGCCAGTGGCGTGCCAGTCGAGGCCTGCCGGCCGAGCCCGATGATGTCTTGCTGCGGCGCGCGCGCCGCGCTGACTTTCGTAACTTGGCCGAGCAAACGCGGCAGCAACTGCGTGGCCTTTACGCTGCGCATCAGGCGGGGAACATCAGCGCCGATCTGGCACGGGCCTCCAAGCGCGAGATGATGGATCGATTTCGTGCCAACTATCAGAACCTGCGTCGCACCTGGCTGGAGTCGGCCGCACAGCAGGCCTCTGACCATGCCGCAGCGCTGGCGTCGAGCCTGGCGGGTTATGACCGGCGGATACCGGAGACTAACAATGCAACACTTGCCGCCATGGCAAGTTACGAAGAATTGGTGCCAGCGTTCGAGCGCCTGTTTGAACGCGAAAATGGCCACTGGCCGCGCTTTTTCGACGCGGCACGCATCTTGTCGAGCCTGCCCAAGCAGCAGCGCCGAGAGGCGCTGGAATCAATTCGCAAGGAGGCGAAAGGTGGCTGACATCAAGATTCGGCGCGAACATGCGCTCGGGCTGGCGCGGGCGCGCAAAATTGCTTTTCAATGAGCCGAGCAGGTCGAGCAGCGTTTCGCCATGGAGTGCACGTACGAGGAAGGGACGGTGCGCGATATCGTCACCTTCACCCGCCCCGGTGTCAGCGGCACCCTGGTCGTCACGAAAGCCCAGTTCGCCCTGGAGGCCAACCTGGGCTTCCTGATCGGCGCCTTCAAGGACAGGATCGAAGACGAGATCGTGCAGAACCTGGACCGCCTGCTGGCGCAGAAACCGGCCGCCAGGAAGAGGCCTTAGCTCAGTGACTCAATCAGATCGACGTATTGCTGCATGGCGTCGTCCCTGGACAGGCCCTTGACGCCGTTCCAGGCATCCCACTTTGCCCGGCCGACCATGTCGCCGAAGCTGGGTTTCTTCTCACCGTTGTCACCCAAGCTGCCCTGCTTGTAAAGGGCATACAGCTTGAGCAGCGTGTTGTTGTCAGGGCGCTCGGCGAGGTTCTTCGAGTTGGCAACGGCTGCTTCGAAACGGGACTTGAGGTCGGACATCGTGTCTCCAATCGCTGTGAAAGAAATTTGCCTGACAGTTGGCGTCCAATCTTAAGCGCGGTATTGACCGCAAAATGGGATAGTTGCCCCAATGCCGATCCGCCTTTCTTGCGCGGGCTGCCCGGAGAGTCGATGGTCACAAGAATCAGCAAACATGACGTCAGGCCCCCGGTCGTGGACAGCGTGACGCCGCGCCTGCGGGGCGAACGCATGAGCAAGGTCGATACCGCCTGGTTGCGCATGGACGGCGAGGCCAACCTGATGATGATCACTGGCGTCTGGCTGCTGCAGCCGAGCGTTGACTACGAGACGCTTTGTCAAAGGGTGCAGGAACGCCTGCTGAAGTTTCGGCGTTTCGGCCAGCGGGTGATTGAGGACGCGAGCGGCGCAACCTGGGTCGACGACGAAGCGTCTGACATCAAGCGCCATGTTGTGCGGGAAAAACTCAAGTTCCGCTCGCGTGGCAAGGAGCAGGACGCCCTGCTCAATCTGTTCGGCAGGAAGACCGCGGCGGTGATGACCAATGTGCCTGGCCCCGGCGCGAAGATGGCGCTCTGTGGCGTCAGTGTCGACCAACTTCTGTTCTGGGTTCCACAGTCGGGCGATGTCGGCCTGGGCGTATCGATATTGAGCTACGCCGGCGGCGTGCAGTTCGGTGTCATCACCGATTCGACCCTTTGCCCGGATCCGAAAAGGATCATCGACAAATTTGAGCCGGAATTCGCGAAACTTCCGCTGATCACGCTGATGCTTCCCTGGGGCTGAGTGATGTGGCCCGCGCCGCAACGGGCGTACGAACGGCCGGCCTGGCGAGGTAGGCGCTGATCAACTCGCGCAGGTGCGTCCTCTGGCCCTGCTCCAGGTAGGGAAGCAGCAGGCTCAGCAGGTGATGCGCGCCACGCATCAGGGCGAACTGGGCGTTCTCTTCCTCCAGCGCATGACGCGGATCGCGCACGTACTCAAAGCTGAACCAATAGGTCAATAGCACCACCATGCTGGTGGCTGTGCCTTCGATTTCGCTGGCATCGATTTGCACGGCGCCGGCGCGACTCATGCTGTCAAGCAGGACCCGCACCGAGCGAGTCTTGTTCTTCAGGATCGCCTGAAAATGCGTCTCCAGGTGCCGGTTCTTGCTCAGCAAGTCGTTCAGGTCACGGTACAGGAAGCGGTACTGCCAGATCAGTTCAAACAAGGAATGCAGAAAAAACCACGCCTGTTCCACATCACGCACGCTGTCGCTGGCATTCAGCAGCTCATGGAGTTGGCCCTCGTAGCGATCAAGCAGTTTGTTGATCAGCGCGTCCTTGGCCGGGTAGTGGTAGTACAGGTTCCCCGGGCTGATGTTGAGCTCGGCGGAGATCAGCGTGGTCGAGACGTTGGGTTCGCCAAAGCGGTTGAACAGTCCGAGCGTGGCCTCAAGGATTCGTTCGGCAGTGCGGCGCGGCGCCTTTTTCGCCATGGGAATGGGTTCTGGGATCAGGCCGGCTTGCGCGGCGCCCGCCTGGCGGCAGTCCTGGACGTTGCCGGCGCAGCGGGTTTCGCGCTGCGGCTGCGCAGGGCCGGCTTCGCCGGAAGTTTTTGCACGGCTCGGTTCAGCTCGTCGATGCGTGCCGTCAGCTCGCTGATGTCCTTGGCCGAAGGCACACCAAGTTTGTTGAGTGCCTTGGCAACGCGGTCTTCAAAAATGTTTTCCAGCTTGTCCCATTGGCCTGACGCCTTGGATGAAACTTCATTGGCCATGCTGGTCATGCGGACGCTCGCTTCGGACAGTTTCTCCTCGGCGGCAGACTGGGTCTTGCGCTGCAGTTCCGAGCCTTGCTTGACCAGCGCTTTAAACACCTTGCCGCCCTCGGACTGCGCCTTGGAAAAGGCGCCAAGTCCGGCCAGCCAGATCTGCCGTGCCGATTCCTTGATGGTTCCGGTGAACTCGGAACCGAACTCGGACCCGGCCGCGGCTTCGCTGCTGCGTTTGCCAATTTTCTTGACCATGAAGTACTCCTAAAGGGTTGATGAAAATGCCTGGCCCTGGAAAATGCCTGCACCGTGGCCCGACTCTATGCGCTAACGCCGCGCGAGAATTAGGTGCTTCTTCCTAAAGCGGCCCCGTCCGATTCGGCCGTGAGTCCGGGCCAAAACGCTGTCGAGCCTGAACGGCAGCAGGTTGTCAGGCGGTTTTGTGCACAATCAAGCCGACTCTCCAGGAGACATGAGCATGCGGTATTTTGTGACCGGAGCCACCGGATTCATCGGCAAGCGACTAGTTCGGACTTTGTTGGCGCGCAAGGGTGCAGTGGTTCACTTTCTGCTCAGGAAAGGAAGCGAATCCAAGCTCGGTGAACTGCGGCAGTACTGGGGCCTGGCTGATTCGCGCGGAGCGGCCCGCGCCGTCAACGATGAGCACGGGGGCGTTGATTTTCTAATCAACAACGCCGGACGCTCAATCCGACGCGCCATCGAGTCGAGTTACGACCGCTTCCACGACTTCGAGCGCACCATGCAATTGAACTACTTTGGCTGCCTGCGCGTCACCATGGGCCTGTTGCCCGGCATGGTGAAGAAGCGTCGCGGCGCCATGTGGTGAACATCAGTTCCATCGGCGTGCTGACCAACGCGCCGCGTTTCTCGGCCTACGTCGCCAGCAAGGCGGCGCTTGACGCCTGGACCCGTTGCGCCTCGAGCGAATTTGCCGATCAAGGCGTCAGCTTCAGCGCCATCAATATCCCCCTGGTTCGAACGCCGATGATTGCGCCGACGCAAATCTACAACAACGTGCCGACCCTGTCGCCCGAAGAGGCTGCCGATTTGATTGCGCAGGCCCGCATCGATAAACCGGTGCGTATCGCGACCAAGCTGGGGATTGCCGGCGAAGTTCTGCACGCATTGGCGCCGCGCGTGGCGCAAATCGTCATGAACACCACCTTTCGAATGTTTCCTGACAGCGACGCTGCGAAAGGGGACAAGGGTGGCAGGCCGCAACTCTCTGCCGAGGCCGTCGCCATGCAGCAGATGATGCGCGGGATTCACTTCTAGGCGCCCGCCGCCGGCACCTCTAAACCGCGAAATCGTCCTTTGACTGACCTGCAGCCAGCTTCGCAACCAGCCAGTTCGGCGTCTTGCCGCGACCGGTCCAGGTGTTGCCGGTCGCCGGATCCCGGTACTTGGGTGCAACCTTGACGCCAAGCTTGGGTGAACTGCCTGCTTTGGCCTTTTTCGAGCGGCCCGACGATAATCCGACATCGGCGGCGCTCAAGGCATGGGTCTTGATGAGTTTCTTGACTTCGGCAATCGCTGCGCGGCGTTCTTCGGTCTTTTGGCTCAGCAATTTCTCGCGCAACTCCCGTATTTGTGCCTCGGCGCGCTCAATCTGAGTTTGAATTTCTGATGCAGTATCCATGATGGCTCCTTAAGGGCAGTTGAAAAGATTACTTGGATAGTAGCATGAACTATGTCATTGGATTATTAGATTCGCCATCTCTGAGTCTCGTGGAGTGGGTTGGATACTCGGTCCGTAAACTAACGTCCTGGGCACCAAAATGATATTGGTTACTGGCGGGGCTGGATTCATCGGCGCCAACTTCGTGTTTGACTGGTTGGCCTCTGAGGGGGAACCGGTTATCAATCTGGACAAGCTGACCTACGCCGGAAACCTTGAATCGCTGCAGGCGATTGCTCACGACCCGCGGCATATCTTCGTGCACGGCGACATCGGCGACGCACGGCTGCTCGAAGGCCTCTTTCAGCAGCATCGACCACGTGCGGTCATCCATCTTGCCGCCGAGAGCCATGTGGATCGGTCCATCAGCGGACCGGCAGCCTTTATTGACACCAATGTGGTCGGAACCTTCAGGTTGCTCGAGGCGGTGCGCGGTTTCCTGTCGACGCTTTCCGAAAGCGCCCGGGGTGAGTTTCGATTTCTGCACGTTTCCACCGATGAGGTATTTGGATCCCTCGCCCCCGACGCGGCACCGTTTAGCGAGAGTCACCCTTACGCTCCGAACAGCCCCTACTCGGCGAGCAAGGCGGCCAGCGACCACCTGGTGCGAGCCTACTTTCATACCTACGGCCTACCCACGCTTACCACCCACTGTTCCAATAATTACGGTCCCTATCATTTCCCAGAGAAATTGATTCCGCTGATCATCGTAAACGCGCTTGCGGGTCGATCACTGCCGGTCTATGGCGACGGGCAACAGGTGCGTGACTGGCTCTATGTGAATGACCATTGCAGTGCGATTCGGCGCGTCCTGCAATCCGGGCGTCCCGGTGAAAGCTACAACATCGGCGGCCGGAATGAAATGCCCAACATCGATATCGTCCGCTCGGTCTGTGCCCTGCTCGACGAGCTGCGACCGCGAGCCGATGGGCAGCCCTACGCCGAACAAATAAAGTTTGTCGCCGACCGACCAGGGCACGATCGGCGTTACGCGATCAATGCGCGCAAGATCGAGCGTGAACTCGGTTGGCGGCCGCAGGAGACCTTCGCTTCGGGAATCCGCAAGACCATTCAGTGGTATCTGGCGCATCCGCAGTGGGTTGAGCATGTGCAGAACGGCAGCTATAAAAACTGGATCGACACGCAGTACGCGCAACGTGCCGGGGACGACCAGCCATGAAGGTCCTGCTCTTTGGCAGTGACGGTCAGCTTGGCTGGGAGCTTCAGCGCAGTTTGTCGGTGCTGGGCGAAGTTACCGCGCTGTCGCGAAGCGACAGCGAACCCTGTGGCGACCTGGTTGACCATGCCGGAATCGTCAAAACGATACGGCAGCTTGGGCCCGACCTCATCGTCAATGCGGCGGCCTACACCGCGGTGGACCGCGCGGAGTCCGAGCGCGAGCTTGCGCGCGAGGTGAATGCGCTGGCCGTGGGCCTGCTGGCCGAAGAGGCCCGGCGCTGCGGCGCCTGGCTCATTCACTATTCGACCGACTACGTGTTCAACGGCTCGGGCAGCAAGGCCTGGACCGAGCAGGATGCACCCGACCCGCTGAACTGGTACGGCGCCACCAAACTAGAAGGTGAACGGCTGGTGCAGGACCTGTGCAAGCGGTATGTGCTGCTGCGTACCGGCTGGGTCTATGCCAGCCGGGGCGGCAACTTCGCCCGCACCATGCTGCGGCTTGCCGGCGAACGCGACGAACTGAAGGTGGTCGACGATCAGATCGGCGCGCCGACTGGCGCGGACCTGATTGCCGACGTTACCGCGCACGTTGCTCGCAGGGTGATGGCCAATCCCGAACTCGCGGGCTTGTACCACGTCAGCGCGAGCGGAGACACCTCCTGGCTGGACTACGCAAGATTTGTGCTGGAGGCCGCTGAGCGCTCCGGTGTGGCGCTGAAGACCAGGGCGGCCATGCTGCAGGGGGTTCCCAGCAGCGCCTCTCCCAGCGCCGCGCCAAGGCCCCTGAATTCCCGCATGGACAGCACGAAACTGCGGCGCGCTTTCGGGTTTCATCTTCCGCCCTGGCAGCTTGGTGTTGCACGTATGCTGGCTGAAACGCTGAACAAGGCAAATCCATGACAAGACGCAAAGGCATCATCCTCGCCGGGGGCTCCGGGACGCGCCTGCACCCGGCCACCCTTGCCATCAGCAAGCAACTGCTGCCGGTTTACGACAAACCGATGGTTTACTACCCCCTGTGCACGCTGATGCTGGCCGGGATTCGCGAGATTCTGGTCATCAGCACGCCGCAGGACACGCCGCTGTTCCAGACTCTTCTTGGCGATGGCCGGCAATGGGGCATCGAACTGTCCTATGCGGTTCAGCCGCGACCGGAAGGACTGGCCCAGGCCTTCATCATCGGCGCCGATTTCGTCGCCGGCGCGCCCAGCGCGCTGGTGCTTGGCGACAATCTTTTCTACGGTCACGATTTCGCTACGCTGCTGGCGACGGCTGACGCGCAAGTCGAGGGCGCCACGGTGTTTGCCTACCATGTGCTGGAACCGCAGCGCTACGGTGTGGTCGCCTTTGACGCCAAGGGCCACGCCATCAGCATCGAGGAAAAGCCGGCCCAGCCGAAAAGCAACTATGCGGTGACCGGCCTCTATTTCTATGACTCGCAGGTGGTTGACATTGCACGCGCAATACGCCCGAGCCAACGCGGCGAACTGGAAATTACCGCTGTGAACCAGGCCTACCTGGAACGCGGGCAATTGAACGTGAAGATTCTTACCCGCGGTTACGCCTGGCTCGACACCGGCACCCACGACAGCCTGCTCGAAGCCAGCCAGTTCATCGCCACGCTGGAGCATCGGCAGGGATTAAAGATTGCCTGCCCCGAGGAGGTAGCGTGGCGCAATGGCCTGATAAACGATGCCCAGCTTGAGCGCTTGGCGCAGCCGCTGGCCAAGAGCGGCTATGGGCAGTACCTGATGCGCCTGCTAAAGGAAGGAAAGTGACCATGAAAGTCACTCCAAGCAGACTGGCCGACGTCCTGCTAATCGAGCCCACGGTGCATGGCGATGCCCGGGGATTTTTTCTTGAGAGTTTCAACCGGCGTGACTTCCGGCAACAGACCGGGCTGGACCTAGACTTTGTCCAGGACAATCACAGCCGCTCGGTCAAGGGTGTGTTGCGTGGCCTGCACTATCAGCAGGAGCAGCCCCAGGGCAAGCTGGTGCGTGTCGTGCAGGGGGCTGTATTTGACGTTGCTGTCGACTTGCGCAGATCTTCCCCAGACTTCGGGCGCTGGGTCGGTCACGAATTGTCGGAGTCCAATTTTCACCAGCTCTGGATTCCCGCCGGGTTCGCCCATGGCTTTCTTGTTCTGAGTGAAGCGGCAGATTTTCTCTACAAGACCAGCGAGTACTACGCGCCGCAACAGGAGCGCTGTATCGCCTGGAACGATCCCGACATCGGAATCGAATGGCCGGTGTCCGTTTCGCCCACGGTTTCAGCCAAGGACGCAGCCGCACCGACCCTGCGCCAGGCCTTTCCCTGGTTCGATCCAGTCAGGCGGACTTGACCGGATCTGGACCGGAGCCGAGTAGTCCATCGGAGCCTCGCCTGCCAGCGGCGTAGCCTTGAACCCGTTTCTGTAGCAGTTCCTGCAAGGCAGGCTCATCCTGGTTTTGAACGGCGGTCTGCATTTGCAACAGATCCTGCTCCAATTCAGTCCAGGGGACGCGATCCTCCATCGCCATCTGGATGCGCGGGTGCTTCGTTGGCTGTGGGTTGTTGCCAAGCAGCAGCTCCTCATGGAGCTTCTCGCCGGGACGCAGACCAGTGATCTCGATGGCGATATCCCCGTCGGGCCGGGACTGATCTTTCACGGTGAGGCCCGAGAGCCGAATCATGCGCTGCGCCAGGTCCATGATGCGTACTGGCTGTCCCATGTCCAGCACAAAAACCTCGCCACCCTCGGCCATGGCGCCGGCCTGCAGCACCAGTTGTGCGGCCTCGTGAATGGTCATGAAATAGCGCGTCACCTCGGGGTGGGTCAGGGTGAGCGGGCCGCCCAATTCAATCTGGCGGCGAAACAGCGGAACGACACTGCCACTGCTGGCGAGCACGTTGCCAAAGCGGACCATGGCAAAGCAGGTTGACCCGCCGGCCGACCTTGATTGCTGCGGATCGATGAGGGGTGAAGGGTTGGCAGCCAATGCCTGAAGCACCAGTTCAGCAAACCGCTTGCTGGCCCCCATGACATTGGTCGGGCGCACTGCCTTGTCGCTTGAGATCAGCACAAAGCGCTCGACCCCTGCGGCAATAGCCGCCTGGGCCACGCTCAGTGTTCCCAGGGTATTGTTGGCAACCCCCTCGATGGGGTTGCTCTCGACCAGCGGGACATGTTTGTATGCGGCGGCGTGATACAGCACCTGGGGCCGATACTGGCGGCACACCTGCTGCATCCGGCCCCGGTCCCGCACATCGGCCAGGACTGCGTCGAGATTGACTACCTTGCCCAAGTGGCGGCAGCTATCCAGCAGTTCCTGATGAATCCGGTACAGCGCGAACTCGTTGTTTTCCAGCAGGACCAACCGTTGCGGCTCTTCCTTCAGGATTTGCCTGCACAGTTCGCTGCCGATGCTGCCGCCAGCCCCTGTGACCAGAACCCGCTTGCCGCGAAGGCTTTCGCTAAGTAGTTCGCTCATTGCCGGCGCCGGTTCGCGCCCCAGCAGGTCATCCGGATCGAGCGCCGGTAGATCGGCTAGCGCGATCCGGCCATGGGCCAGGTCGGAAAGCCCCGGCATGGAGCGAACATGCACCGGCAGGTCGCGCAGGTCCTCGATGATCTGGTTGCGCCGGGCCCGGCTGGCCGACGGCAGCGCCAGCACCAAATCGGTAGCGCCGGCTGCATTGACCAACCCCGGCAGGGCATCGGGTGGGTAGACCCGGACGCCATTCACGCTTAGGCCGTGCAGGCTCGGGTTGTCGTCGATAAAGCCGAGCAGGACGAACTCGCGCGACGCCGAGATGGCATTGGCCAACTGCGCGCCGGCCGATCCGGCGCCGTAAATCAGCAACCGGCTGACCCTGCGCTGTGCCGGCGCCGAGCGTGGTTGATTGATGAACCACTCGCGGGCCATGATCCTGCTGGTCGAAACCAGCAGGAACAACACCAGTGGCTGCAGCAGCCCGGCGGACCTGGGAACCAGGGGCCAGGCCATGACGAGCAATACTCCGAAATAGGCGGCCGCATACAGCAGAACGGCCTTGCCAAGGGTGCTCAGAACGGCGATTCCGGTGTAGCGCAGGATCGCCCGGTACAGCCCGGACATGATGAACAGTGGCAGCGCCAAGGCCGGCGCCAGGGCGTAGGCCCACCATTGAAAGCCCGAGGGAAAATGCAACTCGTCGAGGCGCAGGGAAAAGGCGATCCAGACGGCGAACAGCGACAGCGCGGCGTCAAACAGCATCACCAGCGCCTGTTTGACGCGGCGCGACTGATTCAGCAGCAGGGTTCGCAACATCTGGCTGTTTGGCAAGGAATCGGTCAATGGGAAACCCCGTCGCCTCGAACAACGCGCAGCGCAGTCAATCCGAGGATGCGAAGGTCGAACAGAAAAGATCGCTGCAGCAGGTATTCTCGATCCAGGGCGACCTTTCGCGGAATGGGCAGATCATCCCTGCCATTGACCTGGGCCCATCCGGTCAGTCCCGGGACCAGGGCATCGACGCCATGCTGCGCGCGCAGGGCAATCAGGTCGTGCTGATTGAACAGTGCCGGGCGCGGACCCACCAGGCTCATGTCGCCCTTGAGAATGCTCCAGAGCTGTGGCAATTCGTCCAGGCTGGTCCTGCGCAGGAAGGCGCCGATCGGCGTCATATGTGCCTCTGGATCGGGCAGCAGGTGCGTCGCCACGGCAGGTGTATCGATCTTCATGGTTCGAAACTTGGGCATGCGAAACATCCGGCCATGTTGCCCAACCCGGTCCGACCAGTAGAGCGCCGGCCCGCGCGAGCTCAGGCGCACAGCAAGGGCCAGCAGCAGCATCGGCAGCGCGAACACAACGGCCGCAGCTAAAGCAAACAAGATATCAAAACTTCGTTTCATCCTGATGGTGACCGTGTTTCGCTCGGGTGCGCCTGGCGGAACCACTCGACCGTTCGCGCCAGGCCGCTTGAGGCACTGTACGGCGGCTTCCACCCCAATGCTGTGCGGATCGATGAACTGTCCACTTCGAGAGATTGGGTGAGACGAGCCATCTCGGGGCCCAACCCGAGCAGGTTTGCGCCGATGCCGAGCCATGACGGCGGGCAAGACCACAGGCCGGGTGCCCTGCCCATGGCCGTGGCCAGCGCTTCGATCAACTCAGGCGTGGAAAACGTCTCAATGTCGCTGACGAAGAACGTCTTGCCGCTTGCGGCTTCCTGTTGCAGGCAGTTCAACAGGGCGTCGGCAAGGTTGCCAAGAAAGACAAGGCTACGTCTGTTCTTGACCGACGCCAGCGGCAACGGGATTCCTCTGCTAACCCAACGCAGCAGGCGGAGGAAGTTTGCGCCGACACCCGGCCCGTAAACCAGCGGCGGCCGCACGATGGTGACCCGAAGTCCAGTTTCCTGCGCAATTCGGCGCAGGCCGACTTCTGCCTCCCATTTGGAGATCGCGTAGGCGTCTTCCGGGTGGGGCGGATCGTCCTCACGAAACGGCCTTGAACCGCTCGATTCGCCCGTGACCTTGGCGCTGCTGGTAAAGAGGAACCGCTTGATTCCAAGTTCAGCCGCCTGTTGCGCGAGAGTCAAAGTTGCTGCGGTATTGATCAAGCGGAAGTTCTCGGACGAGTCAACCGTCCGCTCGGGCCGCACATGAACCAGCGCCGCAAGATGGATGACGGCGCTGCAACCTTCAAGGGCCGGCCTCCAATCCGTGCTGGGATGCAGTGTCTTGACGACCACGTCGGAGTGGCTCTCGGACAGGCCCCTAGCCGAGCGCATCACCTCGCGCACCTGCCAGTTGTGCTGGATCAGCGCCTCCCTGAGCGCGCGCCCGATGAAGCCGTTGGCGCCGGTGAGAAGAACCCGTCCAATGGCAGGCGACCCCGTCACGACCGTACCTGGGATGTTCGCGGCTCGCGCAACCCGTGCTTGACGAAGTAGCGCGCCATGCTGGAGGCGTGCCAGCGGAAATGCTGCGGCTCGCGATGGCTTGCGCGACGCGCATCGTGCGTGACATGGACCGCTGGGCAGGCCAGCACTTTGTGGCCGGCCCTCCAGAACCTGGCGCAGATATCGACATCCTCGTAGTAGAGAAAAAACCCCTCGTCAAATCCCCCGGTGGCGGCGAACGCGCTTGATCGAAAAAGCATGAACATGCCAGCGACCCAATCTGCCGGGAACGGCTTGTCCTGCAGCGAAAAATGGTATCGACCGTCACTTTTTCCGAAGAGTTTGGAAATTAGTCCGATCAATGTCGGGAAATATCTGATGCTGTCCTCGAGCTGGCCCTCCCGGTCCAACACGGCTGGCGCAATCAGCCCGGTCTGCGGGTCAGAAAAGAGCGGGAGCAGCGACGGAAATGGATTGACGGTCCAGCGTAAATCCGGGTTCAGCACAGCAAACAGCGACGTGTCACAGAACTTGAACGCCGCGTTATGGTTTGCGGCGAAGCCTCTGGGGCGCTCGTTGAATCGCCACTGGATGCGCCCGATGAGCGATTCCGGAACCGAGATATCGGAATCCGGAATGTTGACCGTGACAATGATCGTCAATTGCATGGAGCAACGCCCAAGGTCCGCCAGGAGCTTTGAAACATGGCCTGCGTGACCATGACTGACAATCGAAACAGTGATCACGCCGACGCCTGAGGGAATGGGCAGAGGCTAGCCATCGTACCGTCCGAGGCGACCTTTCAATGCATGAAGCACACCCATGGTCATCATGCGCCAGTGCGTGAACGCTGGTCGGGCGAGCATGGAGTAAGCGGCGTAGTAACCCAGGCTTCGTCCAACCAGGATGAGCTTCCAACTCCATGAAATCCATGGCCGCGATGACAGCCACATTGCATTGCGCACCATGTAATAGTGACGCAGCGGGGACCGCACCGGCAGCGTAGCTCCGAAAACCCTGATTTGTCCGTCGCCCAGCCTGTGCTCCATCCTGGCCGCGCAGACGCCGAAGCAGGCGTAACCGAAACTCTTGGCGCGCAGGCCCCATTCAATATCAACATAGTCAATGAATAGTTTCTCTTCCATGCATCCTATGACCGCCAGTACATCAAGGCTGATCAGGCTGCCCGACGCAATCAGATGGTCGGACCGCACCAGAGCGTCCGGGTCCGTGCATGGCAAGCGCTCGCGCCAGCCGAAGTGTCCCCGGACAAACGGCGTCGTGCTCGGGGAATCCGAATCGAAAAAGACCGGCCCAACGGCCGCGATCAATGTTCGGTGGGTGCCGAGTTCGCCATGTGCGTCGAGGAGACGTTCGACCATGTCAGCTGCCGGCCGGCTGTCTTGATCAAGAAGCAAGACGAAATCAAAGACATGATTCTTCGCATGCTGGATGCCGATGTTTTGGGCGCTGGCCATGCCTCGATTCTGTCCAAGCGCCTGGTAGCTTAACCAATCGGAAGGGAATCGCGCCAAGGCTCCTCTCACATCGCCTTCGGAGCCATTGTCAACAACAAGACAGTGATTCACTTGCTGGCGAATCGACTCGATGAGCTCCAGGAGCAGGTGCAACTCCGGTCTGTAGGCGACAACGATAGCAAGGACGCGGACATTCCGAGCTTGGCTCACGCGACGGAGCTCACGGTGCTGCATTTCGCCGATCTCCATGAATCATGCAGTTCTCACCGACTGAGATTGCGTTGATCGGATGGAAACGGACTCGACCAGCATGGCGTCGAGACGCTGCCCCGGAACGGATCGTTGCAGGTTTCCTTGTTGGCCTTTTGTTTCTGAGCCAGGATGACAATGTGATAGGGAAGAGAGAGCTCGACCGAGAGCAGTTGCAGCCCGACGTGATGTACCGACTCGACGGCCAGCCGGGTATCGAATACATGATGGTGAAGACAGCGATTCTCAAGATTCTTCATGGAACGTTCTCGAAATGCCTCGAAGTCACCTGCTTCCGGATCCTTGCGCAAGTCATGCAAGGCGAGAATTTCTTCCAGGTGCGTCGTGTCGGCCTCGGTCGTTTTCCGGTCGAAATCCTGAATCAAGTGATGCAGCGACGTCACCGGCCGCCGGTGATCAAAGGTGCCATCCTTGTGCGGGACGACGAGTACGAACAGCCCGTCGTCCTTGAGCACGCGAACCCACTCCCAAAGAGCCTGAATCGGATTCGCGACATGCTCCAGCACATGCGACGAAATGACGAAATCGTAGCCTCCGGAGGCAATTTGATCGGGGTTGGTTGCTTCCATGCCTATCCGGTTGACACCCAAGGACACCATGGGTAGTGTTCGGGCATGGTCAAGCCGTTCCCGACGACCCTGCTGGACTTTCAGCGGATGTTCCCCGACGAGCGGGCGTGCGGCAACTACCTGGAGCGGGTGCGCTGGCCTGACGGCTTTGTGTGCCCCGGGTGTAGCGCGGCGGGCGAGGCGTACCGCTTCGAGCGCCGGCCGACGGTGCTGCGCTGCCGCGCGTGCCGGCGCGATGCGTACCTCACCGCTGGGACCGTCATGCACGCAACGCGCACGCCGTTGCAGGTCTGGTTCTGGGGCGCCTACCTCGTGACGACGCAGACTCCGGGCATGTCGGCCCTGCAGTTTCAGCGCCAGCTCGGGCTGCACCGCTACGAGACGGCGTTTCAGGTGCTGCACAAGCTGCGCGCTGGCATGGTCCGCCCCGACCGGGACCGTATCGGAGCAGTATGGCCGGTCGAGTTGGATGAAGCGCTCGTTGGCGGCAAGACGCGGGGCGAAGGGCGAGGTGTGCACCACAAAACGTATGTCGCCGGTGCCGTCGAAGTCCGCGAGAAGCAGGACACGCGCGGCCGTCGCGCCGTCTACGCCGGGCGTCTGCGCTTGCAGGTGTTGAACGACCGCGGCAAGCGCTCCCTGGAGGCGTTCGTCACTGAGAACATCGAGACACACAGCCACATCACCACCGACGGCTGGCAGGGGTACGACAACCTGGCGGTCATGGACTACGGCCACGATCGCGTCGTACTCGATGGCGACCCGGAAAAGGCCGACAAGGTGCTGCCGATGATCCATCTCGTGTTCTCCAACCTGAAGGCGTGGCTGCTCGGTACGCATCACGGCGTGAGCGCGCAGCGCCTGCCGGCCTACCTCAACGAGTTCGTGTTCCGCTTCAACCGGCGCTTCTACCCGATGACGGCGTTCGCCTCGGTGCTCGGCATTGCAACTCGCGTCGCAGGGCCAACCTACGACGCGCTGTACGCCGGACGTTGGAATCATTCGCACGCCCCAGACAAGGCGTAGACACTACGGGTAGTGTCCTTGGGTGTCAACCGGATAGGCATGGTTGCTTCGAGCAGGAATTGCTTGCCCGGCGGCTTTTGCCGATTGAATCTGAACGTTTTTCCTTCGACCACCTTTCCTTCCCAAATGGTTTGCTGATCAAACGTGCAGTTATCAACCTCTCCTGCGATCGAATAGATGGGAACGAGTCCGCGTTGACCGAACACTCGGCTCGGACCGCCGATCTCCAAGCCGGTTTTTCCCTGAACAAGCCGACGGCATAGCTTGGCGCTGGCGAGATGGCGTACCCGGACACGGTCGACAATTGCTTCAAGCAGACCAGCCACGCCTGCGCTTCTCAGCTTCGCAAGGATTTTTCTTGACAAGATCATGAGTATTGGGAGAACACCAACTGCAGTCTAACGAGTCGCATGTCGAATTCGCCGACAGTGGGCGATACGGCACAATTTGCCACCCGGCTCATCCATTCGAACTTTTCCCATGACCCGCGCTTCCACCATCTCGCCGCAGGACAAGGCCGAAATCCTTGCGCAGGCTCTGCCCTACATCCGCAAGTTCCATGGCAAGACGCTAGTGATCAAGTACGGCGGCAATGCGATGACCGACCCGGCGCTGCAGTCAGCGTTCGCCGAGGATGTGGTGCTGCTCAAGCTGGTCGGCATGAACCCGGTGGTGGTGCATGGCGGCGGACCGCAGATCGAGACCGCGCTGAAACGCCTGGGCAAGAAGGGCAAGTTCGTGCAGGGCATGCGCGTCACTGACTCGGAGACCATGGAGGTGGTCGAATGGGTGCTGGCCGGCGAGGTGCAGCAGGACATCGTCGGCCTGATCAACCAGGCCGGTGGCAAGGCGGTCGGCCTGACCGGGCGCGACGGCGGCATGATCCGCGCGCAGAAACTCAGGATGGTCGACAACAAGGACCCGGCCAAGGAGCATGACGTCGGGCAGGTGGGCGACATCGTCGCGATCGACCCCAGCGTGGTCAAGGCGCTGCAGGACGACGCCTTCATCCCGGTCATCAGTCCGCTCGGTTACGGCCAGAACAACGAGAGCTACAACATCAACGCCGACGTTGTGGCCGGCAAGCTGGCCATCGTATTGCAAGCGGAGAAGCTGGTGTTGTTGACCAACACCGAGGGCGTGCTCGACAAGTCCGGGCGCCTGCTGACCGATCTGACGGCACGCGAGATCGACGCGTTGTTCGCCGACGGCACCTTGAGCGGCGGCATGCTGCCCAAGATCAGCAGCGCGCTCGATGCCGCGCGCAGTGGCGTTCATTCGGTGCACATCATCGACGGGCGGGTGCCGCACGCGCTGCTGCTCGAAATCCTGACTGACCAGGCGTTTGGCACCATGATCCGTTCGCATTGAGTCGCCGCAGAGAAGCGCCAGTGCAATTGCGCGGCGTGGGCGACTCAAACCCAGGCGATCTCTGCGGCGTCATTGCGCGAAAAAGCGGTCGAGTCACTGTGCGAGAATGAATTCACGCTACGGCACCGCACCATGTCCGACGCCAACCCCGCCGAAACACTGACCACAGCCGAGGCCATCACGCCGAAGCGAAAACGTCCCAAACCGGGCGAGCGTCGCGTGCAAATCCTGCAGGCCCTGGCGGCCATGCTGGAGCAGCCCGGCGCGGAACGCATCACGACCGCGGCCCTGGCCGCCAAACTTGATGTCAGCGAGGCTGCCCTGTACCGCCATTTCGCCAGCAAGGCGCAGATGTTCGAAGGCTTGATCGAGTTCATCGAGCAGACCGTGTTTTCCCTGGTCAACCAGATTCTGGAGCGCGAGACCAATGCGGTCCAACAGGCGAGCAAGATCGTCGTCATGCTGGTTCATTTTGCCGAGAAGAATCCTGGCATGACCCGGGTCATGGTGGGTGATGCGCTGGTGTTTGAGAATGACCGGCTGCAGCAGCGTATGAACCAGTTTTTCGACAAGATCGAAGCCACCCTGCGCCAGTCCCTGCGCACCGTCGCGGACGCCGCCGGTTCGGCCACGCCCTCGGTGGATGCGCAGGTCCGGGCTTCGCTGCTGACCGCCTTCGCTACCGGCCGCCTGCAGCGTTTTGCACGTTCTGGCTTCAGGCGATTGCCGTCCGAATATCTTGAGGCCAGTCTGGCGCGGATGTTGTAGAGGTCGGCGTGAATTCAATATTGACCACGTGTGCTTGAGGTAGCTACTTCACGGGGGCAGCGCAGGACAGCTCCATTTACTGCTGATGGTTGCTAACGTTGCCGGAGCACGGTAAGGCGGCGAGTCGGGCGTGATGCAGGCTTGCATGTGTGCGACCTTCTCAGGTGTCGGTCTGTTTGACTGAACTCCATTTTCCCTTGCGACGCAGGCCGAGGCTAGTAACCCCCTCCTTCAGCACTGGCCAAAGAAACGAAGGCGAATGGCAGGGCGAAAAAGGGTCCGCGAACTCGCAAGATTTTGCCCAGGTAGAGGATTTGAACATTAAGTCGACGCATCGCGTGCCTAACGATGCCGGCCAGTTTGGGTTCGATAGCTGTATAGCTCTTCACTGTGTAGTCGTGGTTAATGAAACGCACTGATGGATCTGGATGAACGACTATCTTGCCACGCAGCACCATATCGAATAGATACACGTAGTGTGAGCATGGCGCATGGCGTGGAGGCGCGTGTTCCTTTTCTAGATCACCCGCTAGTGGAGTTTGCCGCCACGATCCCGGCGGATATTAAGTTTCGCAATGGCGAGTTGAAGCGTTTGTTGAAGACGGTATTTGCTAATCGGCTGCCAGCAGAAATACGTGATCGCAAGGACAAGATGGGTTTCCCTGTGCCGCTGAATCTTTGGCTTAAGCGCGGTGGCCCGGCGCGAGATTATATTGGTGACGTTCTTGGCTCACAACGTGCTCGCGCACGATCATATCTTGGAGATGGTTTTCCATTGATGCTGTGTTGGACTCACAAAGCGCCTATGGTCGCAATCTCTGGGTGCTCTTGAGTCTTGAGTTGTGGCATAAACAGTTTGTTGATTGACCTAGGACTGTTTGGATATGCCCAACTCACTGGCGTTGCATCGCTTGATGCATCTTGCATTGGCAGCCTATTACTGCGTCTCACCTACACTGTAGTGATTGACTTGATGCTGCGGATCGAATTTGCGGAAAGAATCCCATTGGCTGAGGCAGAGACTAGCGAATTGAGATAGTGCGATAAATAGTGCCTTATTCCAACTAGGCCGTGTTGAGCATGGCAACCATAAAAGAAAGCTTTGCTTGCAGCGACATTATTACTAGATAGTAGGTCA
>JBCKPH010000004.1:0-52921 GCA_038901755.1 Burkholderiaceae bacterium
CCAGGCCTGGTACGTCCAGCGGCCATTCCGATCTCGCAGCAACTCCGCCTTCGGCTTGTCCAACGCCAGCCTAGCAATGAGCACCCTGCTTCCTTTCAGGTCCAGCGTTGCGTCAGCCAGGTCCAGCCGGGACAGCGAGGCAAGCGTCGCCTTGTCCGTTTTCAACGCAAGCTCGTGCAAGGTCAACCGTGCCACATTCAATTGCCGCTTCGATGGGCTCCAGAACAGGTCAAGGTCGGTGTCAAGCCGGCCGGCAATCTCCGGCAGAAGAAACTGCTTGATGTAGGCAGCACCCAGGCTCAGTGGTAGCGCGGCGGCGGAAAGGGCAACGCGGAACTCCTCGCCGGTCCCGCTACCGCGAAACTTTAGTTCCCCAGTGCCACTCTTCGCTGCCGCCTTGCTGCCGTCCGACAGCGTCGCCGAACCCTCGAACGACGCCGGCTTGCCGCCTTCCGAAACAGGAGGGACAGGCCACTTCAGGTCTTTCAGGTCCAGCGCCAGTTCCTGCAGGTCGAGCTGCGCCGACGGCTGGGTCGATTCATCCCGCCATGACACTGCGCCCCCGCGCAGCGCGACCGAAGCGATCTGAACCTTCCACGGATTGGACAAAGGTGGGCTCGGGTCCGCTGGGGCCAACGGCGCCGCTGTGGGCGCTGCCGGCAACAGATCGACCGCGCCCTTGGCGTCGCGCCGAAGCACCAGCCGCGGCGCGGCCAGCTCGATGGCGGCCAGCTTGATATCCCGTTCCAGCGGCCGCACTGAATCAAGGTCGACCCGAAGCGAATCGAGCGAGAGCAGTTCGCGCGATCTGTAGTCATCGATTTTCAATCCGCTGGCCTGGATCATTCCCGTCACGCCGAGCGCCATTGCGCCGGTCTGCTCAAAGGACAAGCGCAGATTCGCGTCCAGCACACCGGCGCGAAGCTTGACCGGCAGTGCTGCCGGCCAGTAGACCAGGTAGGGCGCCAAGTCCAGTGACTTGATTTCAAGTCTCAAATCGGATTTCCGACTCTGTGCAAACGGCGTTGTCTCGGCCGACGAATCAAACGCGCTTGCGTTAAGCCGAAAAGCCAGCCGGGGCGAGACCTTGACCTCGCGCTGCGACGGAAGATTGCTGAGGAAAGGAACAGTGAAATTGAGGTCGCGAATCTCATGCGTCCTTGCCATTGGCCGATCCTCGAAACTGATCGATGTGTCGCGCAGTTCCAGGTTGTAAATGGCAAAACGAGCCGGCTCGCCCGTGGGCCGCCCGCTCGCAGGCGGCTGGCGCTTGACGATGTCGTCAAAGTCATAGCTGCCCGCGCCCAAGTGCGCCACGCGCAGGTTCAGTCCATCGACACGAACGGCATCCAGCACCGGCGCCAGCCGGAACAGTGACTGCAACTCGGCGTCAACATAGATGCGCTTGATCTGCAATTGCGGGGCACTCGCGCCAGCCGATGGGACCCGAAAATCCTCCACCGTCAGTTCCAGAGACCATGGCTTGAAATCAATCGATCCGATGCTGACGCTGCGGCCCAGCGCTTCGCCCAGAAGTTTCTGCGCCTGGTGCTTCAACAGCGGCGGCACGGCAAGCCAGCCAATGATCCAGAGCGCGAGAATTGCGCCGAGCGTCAGGAGCACCCGGCGCAGCCATGGATACGCCAGCCAGCGAGTCATGTAAGCGTGCATGTGAGCCTATTTTGCCCTGCGCTGATTTCGGGTCAATATGGAGCAAAGCACAAACAAAAAGCCCGCAGGCCTCGGAATTTCACCAAAGCCCACGGGCTAGACGACGGAACCAAGTCCCTGGTCGTCGGGGCCCTGCACCGAAGCTCGTTGTTCGGTGAGGGTCGAAGGTAACGGATTACCTTCATGGGTTGCCGGGGCTGCTTGCGCTCCTACCGGACGGTTGTCAGCACGGGGCTGACGCTCGCACCATATACCCGAAGCGGGGGCGATGCAAGCCCTTTCATCAGGCTTTCATCAGGCGCTGCCGGTACCCTGGATCGGCGATAATCTCATTTCTTGACGGGCCGATCAGCGCAAGCTACATTCGCCCGGCATTCCAGCAACGTTGGCCTGTAGCGGATGCCGAATTCCATCCTGAACGATGGCGGCAGTCACCGGATCGCTCAAGCGAGTCTCCGTCCGGCCCAGGTCCGCGCCAATCGTCGGCGCGCGTCTTCATGAAGAAAGGAACTTTCATGACAGGGATCTCAATAGTCATATCACGCCTGACCCGAACCGTCTCAAGCTCCACCAGGGCGTTTTTCCAGTTCAGCCAAAGCAGCTTTGCGCTGCTTGGACTGGCTCTGGCCTTCTCCATCATTGCGCTGAGCGCACGTCCGGAACTTCGCGCCGCAGGGGAAACCTGGCTGATGGGCTGGCTGCAGGAACGCCAATTTGGCAGCATCGGTATCGTCGGCGACCTAGCCGCCACTGAACGCGCAACAGCGCTTGACGTTCAGCAACTGCCACCGGAGCAAGCTCGCGTAGCCCATTGGGTAAGCAAGAAATACCGCGTGGCGCCCGATGCGGTCGGCGCGCTGGTGGCTGAGGCCTACGACCTCGGAAAACGCCACAGGCTGGAGCCGACCCTGATTCTTGCCATTGCCGCCATTGAATCGGGCTTCAACCCCTTCTCGCAAAGTGCCCAGGGGGCGCAGGGATTGATGCAGGTGATGACCAGCGTGCACAGCGAAAAGTTTCTTCATTTCGGCGGCAGGCAGGCCGCCTTTGACCCGATTGCGAATCTGCGTGTGGGTGTAAAGGTTCTGCTCGACTGCATTGCCAGCGCCGGCTCGCTGCAGGGTGGCCTGCGCAGTTACGTGGGCGCCGGCACTGAGGACGACGGCGGCTACGCCGACAAGGTGCTCGCCGAGCAGGCTAGGATGGAGCAGGTCGCAAGATCCACCCCTATGGTCGCGCTGCCCGCGCCGGCCAAGTTCATTCCAAGAGGCTGATTGGGCAGGAGCCGGACTGCCCCGACCCCCGTCAAGCCATGAAATGCCCCTTTTGCAGCCACACTGACACCCAGGTGGTGGAGACGCGAGTTTCAGAGGAGGCTGACGTGATCCGGCGGCGCCGGCAATGCGCCTCGTGCGAAAAACGCTTCACCACCTATGAACGGCCGGATGTCAACTTCCCGACCGTGGTCAAGAAGGACGGCCGCCGCAGCGCGTTCGACCGCCTGAAGATGCAGGCCTCGATGGGCCTGGCGCTGCGCAAGCGCCCGGTCAGTACCGAACAACTCGACGCGGCAATCGAGCGGATTGAGGAAAAGCTGCTCAGTTTGGGCGTGCGCGAGATTGCGTCGCAGCGCATCGGCGAAATGGTCATGCGCGAATTGAAGCGCCTGGACAAGGTGGCCTACGTCCGATTTGCCAGCGTCTATCGCAGCTTCGAGGACATCGCGGAATTCAAGACCCTGGTTGACGCGGTGCGGCGTTAGGGTGAAAGCGCTTGAGCCGCGCGCCTTGATCGCATCGCGTGCTTGCCGCGAATTGCCTCACGCACCTTGATCTTGTGCGGGCGCCGCTCCGCAGCCTCTCGCTTCGAATCAGACTTGCCAGCGCTGCTCTCAACTTGCGCCTCGCGCATCGCTTCCTCGTAGATCTGAAAGGACGATGGCTGAGCGTGATTGGCTAAAAATTCCGAGATGCTGCGAACAATCACCGCCGACTTCGAAACGCCATGGCGAGCGCTGTAGCCGGCAATTTGCTTTTCAACTTCAACCGGCAAGCGGCGCGAAATAGGCATGGCAATCACCATCGAAGTCTATTGCCATAGCTTGGTGATGACGGCCAGCGCTGCCATCGCTGCAAAGATCGCTCCCAGCGTCCATCTTTGCATACCGTTCATTGCGCGCAGCAGGCGGCTTTCCATCTCGGCCAAGTCTCCCTTGGTCGCCAGTTGCACAGCGTGCAGCGCGTAACGCTCGTCGATTTCCTTCTTGAGCGACGCCACAGCCGCGCGCGCTTTGTCCGCCGGCACGTTGGCCGCTGTCAGTGCCTCGAAAACTTCAAGCTCCATGGTGTCAGTCTACTCGTTTCAGAGGCGACAGCTCATGCGCAACTGTCGATCGTCAGCCTTTTCACGCGTGGCCGCCCAGAGCTGGCGATCACGATTTGCCGCGCATCCGTTTTCCCCGCCGATGGGTGGCAAAGCGTGAAGGTGCCGGCCTGAAACGCGCCGGAGGTGTAGCTGGTCGTGCCCTCCGGGGTATAGGACACGTAGGAGGCGACCGGCTGGTTCCCTTTCAGGCGGATATTTCCTGGCAGCGCCGACTGGCTTTGCAGCAGCGCCTCGCCGGCATCCCGTCTGGCATTGTTGTTGGCGTCGTGAAAGACCAGCCAGCCCTGCTCCCAGCCGCCGCTGCTGGTGCAGGAACTGCCGTTGGCCGACTTGCACAGGACCGCCCGCGAGTTGCGCTTGATGGCTTCACTGCGCGTCAGCATCAGGTTGCTGAAGTAGCCATTGGTCGCCGCTGTAAGCCGCATCGAGGCGACGGCCCCGTTGAGCGCCGGCAGGCCGGCGGCCAGCGAGGCGCCAGTGAGAGCCAGGGTCACCATGGCTTCCACCAGGGTGAACCCCGCCAATTTTGCTTGAATGCTTTTCATTGAATGCTCCATTCGTTCGAGTGACGGGCGGGTGGGCCATGGAACCAACCCGGTCTGAGGCCTGTGTTGGGCGCCAGTACGGGATTCAATGTAGAAAAAGAACCGGGCGATGAATACCGCTTTGTGATGCGACCATCATCAAATGTGATGATTTGAGGCTTGAAGTCAGCCTCTCCAGGCCTGTGCCCGGAACGCCCCACGAGCCCCACGAACCTCATTTCGTGTCAATTGGTGCAAGAATTGATTTCGAACAGGAGGGTTTCCATGCGAGTCACCATCAATCTCGACGACGAACTCTTGGCCCAGGCACAGCGAATGAGCGGCGTGACTGAACGCAGCGTACTCATGCGCGAAGCCCTGCTGGCCCTGGTGCAACGCGAAAGCGCGCGCCGCTTGGCCAAACTTGGTGCTTCAGAAGTTCAGCTGCGACCGGTCCCTCGCCGCCGGGCGTCCGCCGCCTGATGCTTGTTGACACCTCGATCTGGATCGATCATTTCGGCCGAGGCGACGCCCGGTTGTCCTCGGCCCGCCTCGCAGGCGCTTCGCTCTGGACCAGGGACAAGTGGCTCCAAACGGTAGCGTTGGAAATGGGGCTCGCATACGCCGCAACGCGGCATTGAAGTGGCCGTGTATTTCCGCTGTCGCGCTCGGTCGCCATAGTAGAGTCGAACTGACCTGCCCCCTATCGGCGTACCACTGACAAAGCGGAAGTCCGGGTCAGCCCGGTCCGACGTCCTATCCGGACGCCGTGACGGAGATCAATGTAGAAATTCGGTCTCTTCGGGAGAACCAGTTTGTGACGAAACCGTCATCAAAAATGAGTAACGGCCGCATAGCGGCCGTTACGTTCGCCGATTGCGTCCCTTGAGGTACTTACTTGCGGTACCAATAGGTTCGCTGCGGTTTCTTGGGTATATTTGTAGCCTTTAGCCCGCCTCCAAGGGAAGACTTACTCTCTGACGTCCCACTGTCACCCTCTCCTCCCCCACATCCCATGCAAAAGCGCTTATAGCCCGAAGTTCCATCAGCCTTAGTCCAAGCAATGTAGCCTGAAACGCCTGACGGAGGCAATCCGCCACCGTCATACACGACGCTGCTCGAAGTGCCCAAGAACGGCTTGAACGCATAACCACGCGCCTCGCCCAGGTTTGAGACACAGATGTTGGAAGGCGGAATCGGCCGATTTGTGCCGAAGAACGTTGTGCCTAAAACGGTGAGTGCCGCATTTACCACCTTCTCTCCTGAGGCGAGATACGAATAAAAGCCAGGGGCTGAGTTAGTCCCAAACGGCACAGCCACGGTGGCGCTGGCAACAGTCCCGACATTGATCGTGGCGTTGCTGCCAATCGAGGAATAGGTGAAAGTGTTGGTACCGGCACTGATAATCTTGTAATGACCGTCGAGCACCGAATCGGTCAAACCATCGATCACAACTGTGTTCCCACTGGCGAATCCATGATTTCCCGCCGTGGTCACGGTCATGGTAGCCGACGCACGCTCCATCGTGCTGATGACCGGACTCGTGAAGGCTTGGAATAGGTGGCCGTTGAAATCATCCCCCTTCTCGGTTCTTAGAACAATCGCCGCCAATTCGGCTGAGGACGGTGTGACCTTGGTCAGGGTGTCCTTGATCATGTAGAAGCGATTCGTGACGTAGTACGACGACTGCAGATTCGTGGTGTTTCGCAAGGGATGCTCGCGATCCCCGCTGCCCAAAAGCAGAGCGTCATAGGATCCAGGAACTCCAGTGTTACCGAAATTCAAGACTGACGGCGGGAACAAGAATTTACGCGGAGTTGTACCCGAGGAGGGACAGGTACCGGTCAAACACCCCAGAGCTGCCACCTTGGTCGCTCTCCAATATTCCGGCGTGTTGAGCACGTCCGACTCAAAGTCGACCCGCCAAACGTTGCCCCCCATGTCGCCAAAATAGAGGCGGTCCGACTTGCCGTCGAGATTGCGGTCCATGATGGCAATGTCTGAGGGTATTGAGTGAGTCATACCCATCAACTGGCAGGCCGCCTGAGCAGCACCGTTGGTCAACGTGACCCCGGTCACGCCGCACGCGTTGACATCCCCGATCGTCGCTTTCCACACCAGTTCGCCGGACTTTGCGTCAAGCACGTAAACACCCCGTCCCATGGTTCTGGTCGATGGCGGTTCATCATCCTCGGCCGGATCATATCCTCCACCAAAAATCAGCACCGGGTTGGCATAACCCTTGACCAAGGCCACCTTGGGAAGCGACCAGGTCTGGCCAAGCTCATCGAACTCACTGTCGGAAAAACTCTTTCTCCACATGAAAACCGGCGCCGTCGGAACTGATACATCGATGGCGTAAATAAACCGGCCACCACGCCGCATCGTCAAATAGAGGTAGGCCTTGTCAATCGTACCGTCTGCCTTGAGTAGCTGAAAGGTACCCGGTGGCCCATCCACAAAGTAGTCCTTCTTCTCAGCGGACGCGAGCAAGGTCGTGGGCAATTTCAATTCCGGCGTGTTGATCCGCTGGCGATTCAACGCGCCGAAATGCTCGGGCAGAATCAGCCCCCAGAGCTCTCCGCCAGCCGGCACGGATACTGCGCCTGCCGTGATCGCAGCGGTCTGGTTGCCATTGACTGCGCGAAAAACCCCGTCGTTGCTGCCGTAGAACACCACCACGTTGGGTACCTCATTGGTTCCATAATTGATAACCGTTGGCCGCGAGTGCAGGACATCCCCATGAATCGACGGCCGCACCTTGACGACTGATCCAGGGCCCAACTCATCGCCGTAGTTGTCCTGCCCTCGAACCCAATTGATGAGCGTGTTCTTGTCCGGCGCGGTGCCCGCCGCAATGGCCTGCATATTCACGCCCCCGGCCGGTGATGCCGGCGTCAACGTCACAGGCGCGAAAGTCGCGGTCGTGCACGTGGCGTTTGTGCATGTGATAGTCCAGCTGTCAACGTACGCTGCCTCATTGACATCGGGCGAGCCCGACGTAGAAATCGTCACCGCTTTCGTGGCGTTGACGGCATTGCCGAACAAATTGGCCGTCAAGCCATTGAGCGTCGCAGTCGTCCCGCTGCGAGTGATGCTGCCCGCCGCGGAAAGCGTCTGTGAGACGCCCGACGTCGGAGTCACGGTGGACGTTACGCCCACCGTGATGGTATTGGTGGGGGAGGTGCCCGGGTTGCTGATCGAATAGGTAAACGAGGTGCAACCCACGGTGGTACAGGCGATTGTGAACGTGCCCGCATAAGCCAGTTCGGAATTGATGAGGCTGGGCTGGGTGATCGTCACCTGCTTCGTTCCACCATTCACGCCTAGCCAATTCGACGGCGCACCTGTGCCAGTCACGGTCACGGTGTCAGCGGTCGAGGAGCGCGTCAACGTGCCGGTGAGTGTCTTCTGGGTCGTGTCTGCCACCACGCCAGCACCAGTGCATGGGAAGCTGCAATTGGCTGGGTTTCCGGTGACGGAGAACGAAAAGGTGTTGGATCCGACAGCAGTGACCACCTGGGAACCGTCGTACTTGTTGTTATTGGTGCCGCTGACGATGACCGGCTGACCCACGTGATACTGACCGGTGGCGCCGCCGTACGTTGCGGTCGCGGTGCTGCCGGATCGGATCACGGCGGAGACTGTCCGGGATGCCGCAGAAGTGCCCCCAATGGCCACCTTGTAACCGGCGGAAGATGGCGTGGTGGGCGTGATCGTCACCGGGAACTCAAAGCATGTGGCCATCGGGCAGGGATCACTACTGGAAACCGAGATCGTCCAGTTGCTGTTGTAGGTTCCGCGCGTAGCGGAGGTGTTTGAGATCGTCACCGTGCTGCCGTTCAGGAAGGCGTGTACTCCGGACGTGACCACCCGGACCGTGTCAGTGTTGCCAGTCCCGGTGCCCAGGCGGGTCATGCTGCTAATGCCTACGCCGCCCGGCGCAATGGTGGCCACAACGTAGGTGGCGGACGACGAAACGTCTGGGTAGTCCGGCAATCCAGTAATCGTGAACGTGGTGGCGCTTGATGGAGCAGCAATGACCTGGGTTACTCTGTACTCGGGTGGGTCCACATTGCTGTTAATCGTGACCGATGTCGTCCCGGCTGTGAATCCGTGGTTGCCGTTTGTCGTGACCAAAGCCGTGGTACCGGTACGCACGATGGAAAGGATGGTGGCCGTGGTGGAGTCGCCAAATGGGTTTGTGCCGATTGCAGTATTCATCGTCGTCGCGAACTTGTTGTCGGCGTGAGTCGACAATGCCGCCTGACAACCGGTCCCGCTCGGGCAATACGTGTATAAACGGCGTGGATTATTCGCATCGTCGGCTGCGGTCAAATAGCTGGCGGTCAGGCTTTCCAACCGAAGCTTTTGCGCAACGCCACCCTTTTCCACGAACTCGCCATCGGGCAAGTCGAACGGGTTGGTCGAACCGGTCGACCCATCCTTTCTAAAGAATCCACCAACGCTATTGCCATCGCCGTAGAGACTTCCGTCGTCGGGAAGGGTAGAGAGGTTCTTGGATGTCCAGTAGCTTTGCGAACCCGTTGAAATGAAGCCGGTACCCGCCGCACTTAGCGCCCTTGCGCCGGTGGCGTCTCCCAACACCAGGACGCCGTCCGAGTCCACCAGCTGAAACTGCTTGAGGTTACCCATCCAACGTGGGCTCGCTTTGGCATCAGGGCGGAACATTCCCAGGAATATCTGGTTCAAATAGGTGCCCTGGGCGTTCACGCTGACCGGCAGGCTGGCCGCGGCGAATACGCTGTTAACCGCCTGGATCTCATTCAGAATCTGGAACAGAACATCAGTCAGCGCGACCGCGCTGGATGCAGAAAAATACTTGCCCCCGGCATGACGTGCCGCGGTGGTTAGTAATGCCGGGTAGTCTGGCTTGCAGTTCGTGCCAATGATTCCAACACCGTAGGTCACGATGCTCTGCACGCCCTGCCCGGCGCCGTAACCGTCCTGCTGATACATCAGGCGAGCCCACTCGTCCATCCAGCTGCTTGACCAGTTGCTCGCCTGGTTGCCCGAAGCCAGTGAAGTCACGCCGCAAGTCAACGAACTGAAAGTCGCTGTCTCGGTGATTTTTGTCTTTTGCGCCGTGGTCGCCGCGACTTGCACCATGGCGAGCGCGGCCTCGGCATCCGCGCCAGCCGGAGTGTCGGCCGGCGTACTGCTACTGCCAGCCGCGTTCGCAACGAAGATGATGAAGTTCTTCTGACAACCGGAACTGAGCAGCGAGGTGGAGTAATCGCGACCGGACATGCCGATCTTGCCGTTGTAATAGGCCCAGGCTTCCTGCATCATGTTTGCGGTCTTGTTGCCAGCAGCCTTGATGTTAAAGCTGGTGCTGCCGTCCTGTCCCGTTGTCTTCCAGCTCTTGATGAAGCTGATCAGGTCGGCTTTGTTGGCCGTGTCCATCAGTTTCAGTGGCCTGATCACACAGCCGCCATAGCCCGTCGACTGGTGGCAGGCCGTGTAGTCAGCCGCATGCGACGCCACCATGCCGCTGTAGCCCTGCGCGAAATTGTCGGCATTGCCGACGAGCAGGCCGATGTTCACCGTCCCGGATGGGAGCGCCTCGATCGCATTGACGAGCGCGCACTGCTGAATACCGCCGTTGTTGCTGCCCAGGCTCGGCGGCGCACCGCCCGAGTTGTAGGCGGTGCAAAGACCAGAGCCGCCGTTGGCCTCGAAGTTTGCGCCGTTGTCGATAACGAACAGCACGTTGGGCACGTCACCCGTAGCGGCACCGCCAGTGTAAACATCAGTATCGTCGGCGTGCCCCTGAGGCACCCAGAGCATCAGCATGGCGCTGAGCGCAAGCATAAAATGACGAATGATTTTCATATCGATTCCCTCAAAACATATCCACCCTTCGGCACGACAGTTGGATCAAACCCGGAAGAAGAAGGCAACAATAGCGCCAGGTCGGCAAAATAGATCATGGGCACGTCGTTTCGAACGGGACCCGAACGGCGATACCCTGAACTTGCCCAACACTTGCACCGGTCAAGGTATCGGACAAGGCGGACTCGATCCTCCAGTGCTGGCGCTTGCAGTTCGTCGGAGTGTCGGCGTACGCCAAACTCGCGGTGATTGCAACAGCGCCGCTCGTCGCCTCCCCGGTGCACGACCCGTCCGTGTGGTCCGCCTCCGTTAGTTCTCCAAACGTGATCGGCACCTCCATTTCACATGTAGGCTTGACGACCGTCACGGCAAAAGTCTTGTCGCCAACCTGGACGGACAGCGGGGCCGATGCGGGATAGCCGTTGAGCAGCGACACGTCGGCGGCAAGCTTGAACTCCTCGATCATCGTCTCGATGGCCTTGAGCGCTGCACCGTCGGCCTCCATCCTTGCCTGCAGGTTGCCGGCGATCTTGATGCCGGTGTTGCTGGAGCGCAGCGCAAACACCACCAGCAACGTCAGCACCACCAGCATGATCATGCCCACCAGAAGAGTGGCGCCTTTCTGACGGCTTCGTTTTTTCATTTATCCCTCCTGCCACTGGGATTGACGAGCCGAATCATTTGGCTAAAGACGCGGCGTTTATAGGGTCGAACGTCCAATCCGTAGTGGTCCGTCGCCGGTATTGCCGCGGCACCGCCAGCGCCAAGCTGGTAAATCTTGGTATCAACATAATCCGGCGAGCGCTCGTTGTTTCTTGCCACGAGGTGGATCCTCAGCGCCATGACGTTGGCCCAGTTGGCAGTCGTCGACACGACAGTCGCCAACACGAACGCTCCATCGGGTGACCCATCGTTCGACACGCTGTCCACGCCGTACTCGATCTGCAAATTTTCTATGCCCTCAACTAGCGGAGTTACCGCGCTCATCGTGCCTGAAGACGATAGTTCGACCACCTTGAGCGTCGGGATTGGATTGCCCCCGTCGGCTAAGGCGCTGCAAGGCGTGACACTGCAAGGGCTTACAAAATAGATTCTCACGACAAACGCTCGCAGCGACGCCAAGGTCGTTTTGTCCTTGTTGAACAGTGTGAATGCCGAGGGATTGGACCCACTGTTCAGCACTTTCTGGAACTCCAGGCCGGAAGGGGTGAGGCCGGATTGAAGGTAAACCCGACTAGCAGCCGCCGAAAGAATGGGAACCAGCGGGGGCTCGACTCGCCGCACAACCAAGATGTCTGTGTTTGGCTTATGGTTATCCGCGAGAATGCACAACAACGGGGACGTGGCGGGTGAGTCGTAGCCCTGAACTGGGTAGACCATGAGGGCTTCCATGACAGTGATATCTGGATCACACGGGTTCACCGAAGCAGGCGCTGTGGTCCCCACATTGGAAAATTCTCCGTAATAGCCGGCCATCTGGATGTCGTCGTTCAGAATGCCCATCGCGTAGCGGCCGTTCTCGATCTGGCGGCTGGATTTCTCGAACTCGCCTTGGGTCGCGCTCTGGCGCGCGATCAGCAGCGTCAAGGCCACGACGATGAGCATGCCAAGGGTGATGGAGATCATGAATTCGATCAGGGTCAGGCCCTGCTGCGGACCCAACATGCCGCGACGCGAGCGGCCGTACCTTGGGGTTAGGATCTTGTTCATGGTGTGATGGCCAGCAAGTCAACGATTTGAACGTCCTGATAGACGGCGCGTCGCAGGTTGTCGCTGGTGTCGCCGGCCGGGTTGTAAAGGTCTTTGCCACAGGGCACGTTCGTTTGTTGCGCAACTAGGGTGCCGGCAGAATTGAACGGCGGCGCCTTGGTTGCGCCCTGCCCCTGCCAGGTCACCGTCACGCGATAAATCGTTCCTTCGACAAGACTGACGCAGCCTCGGGCGCCAATCATCGCGCCAACACCCGCGCCACCAGACGTTTCCGCGCTGCCAAGCAGAAGGTGATTCCACTCGTTCATGTCCCGAATTGCCGTCGCTCGCTGCTCCGCAGTACCAGTGGCACAGGCAATAACAGGCAACGGGATGAGAATGCCGGTTCCCGTCGTCCCCACGAAAGGGGTGCCCGCACTGGCCGAGGTGGTAATGGCGTAGCAGGCGGCAGCCTTCTTGTTCGTGTTGATGCGATTCACCATGTCCTGCATCACCACCAGGGCCTGCACACGCTGGTAGGACTCGATCTGGCCACGCTGGCTCTGCACCATCAGCCCGACCAGCCCGAGCAGTCCGATCATCAGGATGATGAGCGTGACCAGCACCTCGATAAGGGTGGTGCCGCGTTGCGACCCGCGCCGAAGCGCGGCTCGCGGGCGAAGGACATTGAAAGATGGACTCGTCATGGGCAGGTCCCCGAGGTGATTGTGCTTTTCGGCATGCCGCTCAAATCAATGGCGACGCAGCGTTTGCTGCCGTCCTGTCCGCAGACACACATCGGAGGGGGAGTGGTAGTGCCACTCAATCGGCCGCTGCCGAGGTACGTGACTGCCGCAGTCGGACCGTCAAAAGTCAAGGCTGATGGATAGGCCGCCTGGGTGCTGAGCGTGGTGCCGGCCACTGCCACGGTCCAGCCGCTCTGCCAGCCCGAAGCGCCCGCACCGACGGCGGTCACGGTCACGTTGAGGTTGCGCTTGATCGCCTCGCTGCGCGCCTCAACCAGCGCCGAGGCATATTCCCCGGCGGCGGTCTTGACCCGTTGCCCGGCGATGAAATCGCGAAACGATGGGATGCCGATGCCGAGCATGACGCCGGCCAGCACAACAACAAGCATCAACTCGATCAGGGTGAAGCCGCACATGCCGGCATGGCTCGCGGCACAGGGATGCGTCCGGCGAAACAGAGAGACTTGTTGCATGGTCGCTCTCACCAGCAGTCGGTCGCCGAGGCGGCGGTACCACCTGTCATGCCCTTGGCGCCAGCCTGGTTCAGGGTAATCGTCATGCACTTGGTATCCTGCACCTGGGTGCCGATCGGCGTCCCGGTGATGGTGTAGGTCGGCGTTCCCGGGACCGCAGTCCCCGCCGAACATTCGGTAGGCGCTACAGGCATGGTGCAGGTGATGGTGATGGTGTACTTGCTCGACACCTCGGTTGGCACCGTCATGTTCAGAGCCGCGACGCTCACGGCATAGCTTCTGGCGTCAAGCAGATACTGCTCCTGCTTGCCGGCCACACCGTACATAAAGCTCTGCGCCGCCGAGCGGTTGCCTCGCAATATGTAGTCGAGGTAGGACGGGTAGGCCACGGCTGCCAGGATGCCGATCACCACCACGGTGATCATCATCTCGATCAGCGTAAAGCCGCTCTGCCTGGGACGGGACATGGAGATTCCTTCTGTTCGCAATATTGTTGAACCAGCGCCGAGGCGTCGGCGCGCGCAATCGATGCGCGGTTCATTTTCGGCGATGAACGGTCGCGCCGTCTCGTGTTGGGGCAGCCTTCTGTTGTTTTACGCATAACATTCGCAGGCAGGCCCGCAGCAAGCACCATGCTCGATTTTTCTCCCGACCCCTGGATGACCCTGGCCACGGAACTTGCGCGCCGGGCGGTCGGCCTGTCGGACCCCAATCCCCGCGTCGGTTGCGTCATCGTTGGCGCCCAGGCGAATTTGCTGGGCCAGGGCTACACGCAGCCGACTGGTCAGGCCCATGCCGAGATCATGGCGCTGCGCGACGCCAGCGTATCGGGCCATGACACGAAAGGCGCAACCGTCCTGGTGACGCTGGAGCCCTGCTCGCACCATGGCCGCACCCCGCCCTGTTGTGACGCATTGATCGCCGCCGGCGTGGCACGCGTTGTGGTCGCGGCGCTGGACCCGAATCCGCAGGTACATGGCCAGGGCATTGCCAGGCTGCGCGCAGCCGGCATCGAAGTGCAGGTTCTTGCAGCCGAGCACCCGGCGGCGCAGGCGTCACGCGAGTTGAACATCGGATTTTTCTCACGCATGTTGCGCGGGCGACCCTGGCTGCGCATGAAGATCGCCGCCTCGCTGGACGGCAAGACCGCGCTGGAGAACGGACAAAGCCAATGGATCACATCAGAAGCGGCTCGTATCGATGGACACGAGTGGCGGCGCCGCGCTTCGGCCGTCCTGACCGGTATCGGCACCGTGCTCGAGGATGACCCACTGCTCGACGTCCGTCTCGTACCAGCGACGCGCCAGCCCATGCTGGCCGTTGTTGACAGCCGGCTGGAGACACCTCCGGGGGCGCGGCTGTTTGGCGTGCCTGAGCGCTCGGTGCTGATCTATGCGGCCGGCGACGACGCGTCACGTGGCGCAGCATTGCGCGGGCACGGCGCAGAGGTCATATCCATGCCCGGGCCGCCGCGCGAAGGTCGCAGCAAAGTCGACCTCGCCGCCATGTTGCGCGACCTAGCCGGGCGCGCGGTCAATGAGCTGCATGTCGAGGCCGGGCACAAACTCAATGGTTCGCTGCTGCGCGAAGGTCTGGTCGATGAACTGTTGATTTATCTAGCGCCGAAGATGCTGGGCCCAGGCCGTGACATGAGCCAGCTCGACCCGCTTAACCGACTGTCGGACGCGTTGGAACTCGAATTCACTTCGGTCACGCCGGTCGGCGTCGACCTGCGCATCATTGCCAGACCGCCGGGCCGGGGTTCGTTTTAGGCGCATCCCCTCACCCCAACCCTCTCCCGCGTGCGGGAGAGGGAGAAAAGGTGGACGCAGGCCCCCTCTCCACCGTGGTCGGGGAGAGGGGGCGAGAGAGCCAGAGCCGGTTCAACTCCCTCTCCCCCGTAGTCGGGGGAGAGGGTTGGGGTGAGGGGGCTGCGTCAATCCCTGCGAAAACGAAGCCATGTTCACCGGCATCGTCACCGGCCTCAGACCGCAACGTCATGCCGCGCGAGTTGCCGACCTGGACCACCGTGGCTTCGTACCGCGCCAGCAGGCCGCTGGCAACAGGAAAAGCCGGCGGGTATTTCATTTCTGTTATTGCAAATCAAGCATTCGAATGCTATATTTTCAACAATGAAATTCTTAAAAACGCGTGTCCGACATGCCTGACGAAAAGGAACTGCGGCGATCCGCTCAAGAGCGGGTCGAGGATGCGCTGGATCACGCTCCCGCCGTGGCTCTGCTCGGTCCGCGCCAGTCGGGCAAGACCACGCTTGCCCTGGCCATGGCCGCTGAGCGCGACGCGCTTTATCTGGACTTGGAGTCTCCCAAAGACCGTAACAAGTTGGCTGACCCCGAGGCCTACCTCGGCGAGCATCTGGACCAACTCGTCATCCTGGACGAAATCCACCGCATGCCCGAGCTGTTTGCCCCGATGCGCGGGCTGATCGACCTGGCCCGCCGACAAAAGAGAGGCAATGGGCGCTACCTGATCCTTGGTTCCGCGTCGCTTGACCTGCTGCGTCAATCCAGCGAAACACTGGCTGGCCGCATCGCGCTGGTGGAGCTGCACCCCTTCAGCATCGACGAAGTTGGCTCCGAGCAGCAAGACGCGCTATGGCTGCGCGGCGGCTACCCCTTGAGCTTCACCGCCAGCAACGACACGCGCAGCCTGCGTTGGCGGCAGGACTTCATTCGCACCTACCTGGAGCGCGAAGTCAGCCAATTCATCGGTGCGCGCGGCACCCGCATCGGGACCGACACCCTTTCGCGACTATGGATCATGCTGGCGCACCACCAGGGCGGGCTTCTCAACCAGTCGCAACTGGCGCGCAATCTGGGGTTGGACGTGCGCACGGTGAACAGCTACGTCGACCTGCTAATTGATCTGCTGCTGGTACGACGCCTCGCGCCCTGGCACGCCAACATGGCCAAGCGCCTGGTGAAAGCGCCCAAAATCTACGTGCGCGACAGTGGCATCGTGCACGCGTTGCTGGGTGTTGCAAACAAGGACATTCTGCTGGCGCATCCGGTCGTCGGCGCAAGTTGGGAAGCCTTTTGCATCGACAACATTCTGGCCTGCGCACCCGATGCCGTGCGGCCCTGGTTTTATCGAACTCAAGTCGGCGCCGAAGTTGACCTGCTGCTGCAGTGGCCCGATGGCAGCACCTGGACCATTGAGTTCAAACGCAGCCTGGCGCCCAAGGTGGACCGCGGATTTCATGAGGCCTGCCACGACATCAAGCCAAAAAGAAAGCTGCTGATTTATCCGGGACAGGAGAGTTATCGAACGACCGGCGATATCGAGGTGATGTCGCTGGATGCGGTGTGTCGCCTGGCGGGCGCCATGGCGACAGGGTGAGAGGGCTGGGGTGAGGGGGCTGCGCCAATCCCTGCGAAAATGCAGCCATGTTCACTGGAATCGTCACCGGCGTCGGGCGCATCGTCGCCTTGCACGACCTGGGAAACTCAGCGCTCTTTGGCAAACGACTGGCCATCGACTGCCCGCCGGGTTATGTTGACGACATCGTTGTCGGCGACAGCATCGCGCTCGATGGCGCATGCTTGACGGCAGCCGCGGTCAACAAGAGCGAGAACCGGTTCTGGGTCGAAGTTTCGGCCGAGTCGCTGGCTCTCACCCACGGTCTGGACCGTGCCGGGACGGTCAATCTGGAGAAGGCGGTCCGTGCACACGACAGGTTAGGGGGACATATTCTGTCGGGTCATGTGGACGGCGTTGCCACTGTCACGTCGTTTCAGAGCGTGGGCGAAAGCCGGGAGTTGCGTCTGCTGGCGCCAAAACACCTCGCGCGCTACCTTGCGTTGAAGGGATCGGTTGCCGTGAACGGCGTCAGCCTCACGGTGAACAGCGTGCAGGACAGTGCGGCGGGCTGCGAGATCAGCGTCAACCTGATCGCGCACACCCTGCAACACACGACATTGGCCGATCTCGTCAAGGACTCTAAGGTGAACCTCGAAATTGACCTGATTGCCCGCTATGTCGAGCGCATGGTGTCCGATCTAGCAGTGGGCGCGCCGGGCGCTGCACTGGGGACCGCGCGATGACCGCCCGCCCTCCCCTGCCCCCGGCCGCGATTTCATCGATTCAGGACATCGTTGCCGAGATGGCGGCGGGCCGCATGGTGGTCCTGGTGGACGAGGAGGACCGCGAAAACGAGGGCGACCTGGTATTGGCGGCCGACCATGTGTCGGCGCAGGCGATCAATTTCATGGCCCGTTACGGGCGCGGCCTCATATGCCTGACCATGACACGAGAGCGGTGCGAGCGCCTCAACCTGCCGCCCATGGTGACGCGCAACAGCGCCAAGCATGGCACCGCGTTCACCGTCTCGATCGAAGCCGCCGAAGGGGTCACGACCGGCATTTCTGCTGCCGACCGCGCCCACACGGTCAAGCTTGCGGTAGCCGCGAATGCCCGCGCCGAACACCTGGTTCAGCCGGGCCACATCTTTCCGCTGCAGGCGGCTGACGGCGGCGTGCTGATGCGCGCTGGTCACACCGAGGCCGGCTGTGACCTCGCCGCACTCGCGGGCTGCTCGCCCAGCGCCGTGATTTGCGAAATCATGAACGACGACGGCACCATGGCGCGCCTGTCCGACCTGCAGTTGTTCGCCGCCGCGCACGGCCTGAAGATCGGCACCATCGTCAGCCTGATCGAGCATCGCAGCCGCCATGAGTCGCTGGTGCAGGAGATCGGCCGGCGGCCCTTGCATACGGTCCATGGCCTGTTCACCGCCTACGCTTTTCGCGATGGCCCGGGCCAGGGCCTGCACCTGGCCCTGGTGCTGGGCCAGTGGGAACCCTCCGATGTGGTGGTGGCACGGGTGCACGAACCGCTCTCGGTGCTGGACGCCCTGGAGACCGATCGTTCCATGCATTCCTGGGGGCTGGACGCCAGCCTGCGGCGCATCGCTGCCGAGGGCCGGGGTGTTGCTGTCTTGCTCAACTGCGGCGAAAGCGCAGCCCAGTTGCTGGCGCAGTTTGAGGGCAACGCCACACCGGCGCAGAGCCCGCAACGCGGCGGACCGATGGACCTCAGGCAGTACGGCATTGGTGCGCAGATCCTGCGCCATTGCGGGGTGCACCGGATGATGCTGTTGGGCACGCCGAGGCGCATGCCGAGCATGGCCGGTTACGGACTTGAAGTTGTCGGATACACCACAAAGGAATGAAACTTGTTTGGCGCAGATAAAGGCAGACCCGTGGCGGCTGAGGCCATGCTCGACGGCAGCAATCTCTATATCGGCATCGCTCAGGCGCGCTTCAATCCAAGCGTGACCGAGGCCCTGGCCACGGCCTGCAAGGACGAATTGATTCAACTCGGCGTGCTGGAAAAAAACGTCGATCTGGTGCAGGTCCCGGGCGCGCTGGAGCTGCCCGTGGCCCTGCAGGCGATGGCCAAACAACATCATTACGACGCCCTGATCGCGCTGGGCTGCATCATTCGTGGCGAAACCTACCACTTCGAGCTGGTGGCCAATGAGTCCGCCGCCGGTGTCAGCCGGGTCGCGCTGGATGGGCAGATTCCCATTGTCAACGCCATCCTGACCTGCGAGAACCTGGAGCAGGCGCTCGCACGGCAGGATGAAAAGGGACGCGACGCGGCCCGGGTGGCGGTTGGAATGGCGAACCTGATGGGCATCCTGTCATGAGCCCCGCGAAGAAGACGGACGCAACGGTCGCCGCCGCCACGCAGGCTCCGGCCACGGCGCCGCGCAAGGCAGGCGCCAAGTCAAGCCGGACCCGTGCCCGCGAGTTCGCCCTGCAGGGCCTGTACCAACATCTGGTTGGTCGTAATCCGGCCGAGGCCATCGACAGCTTCACGCGTGACCTGGCGGGCTTTCACAAGGCTGACGAGCGGCATTACGAGGCTCTGCTTCTTGGCTGCATCCGCGAGTCGGCGCAGCTTGACGCACTGATCACACCCCGGCTCGACCGCAAGCTGGCTGAAATTTCTCCAGTCGAGCGCTCCATCATGTGGATCGGCGTCTACGAGCTGCAGCATTGCCCGGACGTGCCCTGGCGCGTGGTGCTCAACGAGTGCATCGAGCTGGGCAAATCCTTTGGCGGAACCGACGGACACAAGTACGTCAATGCCGTGCTGAGTCGCATCGCTCCCGACCTCCGAGCGGCCGAAGTGGCCAGCGACCCGGGCCGGCGCGCCTTGACCCCATGAATCAGGAGCTGTCGGTCATTCACCTGCTGCTCAACGCAAGTTGGGTGGTGAAGCTGGTGGTGCTGCTGCTGGTGGGTGTCTCCATTGCCAGTTGGGCAGCGATCTTTCGCAAGATGTTCGCGGTGAAAAAGGTGAATCTTCTGAACGAGGAATTCGAGCGCGAGTTCTGGGGTGGCTCGAACCTCACCGAGCTTCTTGCGCGCGGAGCGAAAAGCCCGGAAACCAGCGGACCGATGGAGCGCATCTTTTCCAGCGGCATGCGTGAGTTCCAGAAGTTGCTGCAACTGCACACGAGCCGGCGCATCCAGGATCAAGGCGCGCTGATGGACGGCGCCAGGCGCGCCATGCGCGCGAGTTTTCAGCGTGAGCTCGACGTGCTCGAACTCAACCTGTCGTTTCTCGCCTCGGTCGGTTCGGTGTCGCCCTATGTCGGCCTGTTCGGCACGGTCTGGGGCATCATGCACGCCTTCACCGGCCTGGCCAACCTGCAACAGGTCACCCTGGCCAGCGTGGCGCCGGGCATTGCCGAGGCGCTGGTGGCCACCGCCATCGGACTGTTCGCGGCGATTCCCGCCGTGCTCGCCTACAACCGCTTTGCCCACGACGTGGACCGGGTGGCGACTCGCCTGGAGACCTTCATCGAAGAGTTCTCCAACATTCTGCAGCGCAACGCCGGGGCCCAGATGAACCCGGTCGCGCCGCCGCACTGACATGCCCGCCACCATGAGCCGCGGACGGCGGCGCCGCACCATCAGTGAAATCAACATGGTGCCTTTCATCGACGTGATGCTGGTGCTGCTGATCATCTTCATGGTGACCGCGCCACTGATCGCGCCGAGCCTGATCGAACTGCCCTCGGTCGGCAAGGCGGGCCGGCCACCCGATCAGGTGATTGAGATCGTCATCGGCAAGGACGAGTCACTGCAAATGAAGCTCGCTGGCAATTCGAGCAACGTCGCGCTGCGCGACCTGGTCAGCCGGGTGCAGCAACAGCAACAGACGGTGGACGCGGGCAAGAGCGCCGTGGTCATCAGCGCCGATCGCAGCGTCAAGTACGAAACCGTGGTCAAGGTGCTGGACCTGCTGCAACGCGCGGGCATCAGCCGCGTCGGCCTGTCGGTGCAACTCAACCCCTGACGTTCCATGAACGCCGTGGCCCAGCCACTGAGCTACGCACCGCCGCCACCGGCGGGCATGTTTCGTTCGCTGGTCATGGCGATCTTTGTCCACCTGCTGCTGCTGGTCGCGCTGACCTGGGGCATTAGCTGGAACCATCGCGCGAATGAACTGAGCGTGGAGGCCGAGCTGTGGTCGGCTCTGCCACAGCAGGCCGCGCCAAAAGCGCTTGAACTGCCAGCGGTACCCGTCGTCGTGGCACCTGCTGCCAAGCCAGAGCGCAACGAGGCCCAGATCGTCATCGAGCGCGACAAGCGACGGGCAGCGGAAGAAAGACTTGAGGCGGAGCAGGCGCGCAGACAAGAGCAGCAAAAACGCGAAGTGGCAGAGAAGAAAGAAAAACAACTCGCGCGCGAACGGGCGCTGCAGCAGGAGCTGGCCGAAAAGCAGCGCGCAGAGACATTGCAGGCGAAGCGCCTGGAAGCCGAGCGCGCTGCGAACATCCAGCGCATGCTCGGGCAGGCCGGAAGCAGCAACGCCAACGCAAATGGCATGGCGGCCCGTTCGGCCGGCCCCTCGGCCAGCTACGCCGGGCGCATCCGCGCACGGATCAAGCCCAATATCGTTTACAGCGATAACAGCCCGGGTAATCCAGTGGCCGAGGTCGAACTGAGAACCGCGCCCGACGGCACCATCATCGGGCGCAGGTTGCTTAAATCCAGCGGCCAGCCGAGCTGGGACGAGGCGGTGCTGAAAGCCATCGACAAGACCGAGATCCTGCCGCGCGATGTGGATGGCCAGGTCCCGGCGCTGATGGTGATCGTTTTCCGGCCCAAGGAATAGCGAGGAACGGGCGCCGGCCCTCACCCCAACCCTCTCCCGCAAGCGGGAGAGGGAGCCACAAACGCTCTACTCGTAGACGATGCTGGCCTGGCCGTTATCGGCCTGCGCCATCCAACTGGCAAGCGCTGCGTCACTCGGGTAAAAGCGCGCGGCGTCGCCCAATTGCAGTTCGGCCTTTGCCGACCCGCGCTGCACCACCATTCGCACGCCGAGTCCGCGCACCCGCTCGCCCTGCTCCGAGTTCTCGCGCTGCGCTGGAAAGGACTGCAGGATCTGCGTCACGTTGGGCAGCCGCCCGTTCACGCAGACACGCAGGAATTTGCCAAAACGGCAGCGCGCCGCGCTCAGGTCCCAGATCTGGTTCACCTGAAGGCCAAATCCGCCAGTGGCACGGTCCGGTTTCAACCTGCCATTGACGATAACCAGATCGTCCTCCTTGAGCAGTTGGCGCGACGTATTGGCAAGCGCTTCGTCCATCGATGCATCGATGCTGCCGGAGCCGTCGTCGAGTCGAAAGAAGCCGGTCCGTCCGCGCGCCGTGTTGACGAGGCGAAAGTCCGACACGATGCCAGCCAGCAGTTGCGGTTCACGGCTGTCGATCAGGTCAGCAATCCGCCGTTTCGCAAACTGCCGGACCTCGGCCGCCACTTCGTCGAAAAGATGGCCAGTGAGGAAGAATCCCAGTGCGGACTTTTCATGACCCAGGCGCTCCCTGCTGCTCCAGGGTGTCGCTGTAGCCAGATCCGGCTCCTCATCGCTGCTGCCTGTGACGTCGTCGCCATCAAGCGAGTCGAACAGCCCGCCCTGATTCGCATTGGCGGCCATGGCATTGGCATAGTCGAGAGCACGTTCCACCGAGGCCAGCAACTCGGCCCGGTTCAGATGCAGGCCGTCGAGCGCGCCGGCCTTGACCAAGGCTTCGACCGCGCGCTTGTTCAGTTTGCTTCGATCGACACGGGCGCAAAAGTCAAACAGGTTGCGAAATTCGCCTGCCTCCTGCCGTGCGGCCACGATTGCCTCGATCGCCTGCTGCCCTGTTCCCTTGATGGCGCCAAGGCCATAGCGGATGACCCGGTTCGAGATCGGCTCAAAGGCATAGACGCCCCGATTCACGTCTGGCCCCTCGAACGCCAGGCCCATCTTTTGCGCATCGGCGAACAAGGTCCGGAGCTTGTCCGTGTTGTCCATCTCCACCGTCATGTTGGCGCAGTAGAACTCAGCGCTGTAATGAACCTTGAGCCAGGCCGTTTGATAGGCCAACAGGGCATAAGCGGCAGAGTGCGACTTGTTGAAGCCGTAGCCGGCAAACTTCGCCATCAGGTCGAAGATTTCGTCGGCCTTGGGCTCGGCAATGGCGTTGCGCGCGGCGCCGGAGCGGAACAGCGAGCGCTGCAAGTCCATTTCCACCTTGTCCTTCTTGCCCATCGCCTTGCGCAGCACGTCGGCATTGCCCAGCGAGAAGCCGGCCAGGATCTGCGCCATCTGCATGACCTGTTCCTGATAGACCATGATGCCGTAGGTCTCGGACAGGATCGCCTCGACCCGCGGATCGGGGTACTGCACCGGCTCGCGTCCACTTTTGCGAGCGCTGTAAGCAGGGATCAGGTCCATCGGTCCCGGACGGTACAGAGCGTTCAGCGCAATCAGATCCTCCAGCCGCGACGGCGGGGCATCACGCAGCAGGCCCTGCATGCCGCGGCTTTCAAACTGGAACACCGCCTCGGTCCTGGCCTCGGCGAACAGCCGATAGGTCTGCGCATCGTCCAGCGGCAGTTGTTCGTAACTGAAATTCTCCTGTCCTGCATGGCGCTTGCGGATCAAATCCTTCGCCAATTCAAGGATGGTCAGGGTGGCGAGACCGAGAAAGTCGAACTTGATCAGCCCCACCGCCTCGACATCGTTCTTGTCGAACTGGCTCATGGCCGCATCGCTGCCGGGCTGCTGATAGAGCGGGCAAAAATCGGTCAGGCGGCCCGGCGCGATCACCACCCCGCCGGCATGCATGCCAACGTTGCGCGTCAACCCTTCGAGCTTCTGCGCCAGTTCGATCAGAGTCTTGACCTCGTCTTCCTTGGCCAGGCGCTCGGCCAGCAGTGGCTCGTCCTTGATCGCCTGTTCGATCGTCACGTGCTGGCCCGGTTTGTTCGGTATCAGTTTGCTGATGCCGTCACAGAAGGTGTAGCTCATGTCAAGCACCCGGCCCACGTCGCGAATCGCGGCGCGCGCGGCCATGGTGCCGAACGTGGCAATCTGGCTGACCGCATCCTTGCCGTACTTCTGCTTCACGTAATGGATCACGCGGTCCCGATTTCTCTGACAGAAATCAATGTCGAAGTCGGGCATTGAAATCCGGTCCGGATTGAGGAAACGCTCGAACAGCAGGTTGTATTTCAGTGGGTCCAGATCCGTGATGCCCATCGCGTAGGCGACCAGCGAGCCAGCACCGGAGCCGCGGCCCGGTCCGACAGGGCAGCCGTTGTTCTTCGCCCAGTTGATGAAGTCACTGACGATGAGGAAGTAGCCCGGGTAACCCATCTTCAGAATGGTCGAAACTTCATACTCAAGGCGTTCTTCATAGCGAACGCGCTGCGCCTCACGCTGGGCTGGGTCCGGGTACAACTGCTGCATGCGTTGCCGCAGGCCATCGTGCGCTGCCTGGTGGAAATACGCATCTATGGGAAGTGCAACGCCATCCACTTCGGGTGTTGGGTAGTTGGGCAATTTCGCCTTGTCCAGCTCCAGCGTCAGGTTGCAGCGCTTGGCGATTTCGATGCTGTTGGCCAACGCCGCCGGCAGGTCGGCAAATAGCGTCCTCATTTGCGCCTTGGACTTGAAGTACTGCTCGCGAGTGAACCGGCGCTCGCGCTTCGGGTTGCCGAGAATCTCGCCTTCTGCGATGCAGACCCGCGCTTCGTGCGCTTCGTAATCGTCTTCGGCGGTGAACTGCACCGGATGAGTCGCCACCAGAGGCAGTTGCAACTGCGCCGCCAACTGCACTGCAGCGGCGACATGGGCCGCATCGTCGGCGCGACCGGCGCGTTGAACTTCCAGGTAGAAACGACGCGGGAACCAGGTCGCCAGGCGCAGGGCGATGTCTCGCGCGCGGGCCGGGTCGGCCTGCAACAGGGCCTGACCCACGGCGCCGGCCTGGGCGCCCGACAGCGCAATAAGACCCGCGCCCAACTCCTCAAGCCAGGCCGCCTTGAGCACAGCCTGGCCCCGGACGACGTTGCTGGTCCAGGCCCGCGTCAGCAACTCCGACAGGCTCAGATAGCCGCGATGCTCCTGCACCAGCAGCAACAGGCGCGAGGTCGTGCCGGGTTCGCTGCCCAGACCTTCAAGCGTCACCTCCGCGCCAATCAGCGGCTTGACTCCGCTGGAGCGCGCCGCCTTGTAGAACTTGATGGCGCCAAACAGATTGTTCAGATCGGTGATGGCCAACGCCGGCTGCTTGTCGGCGACGGCGGCGGCAACCACCTGCTCGACCCGATTCGTTCCGTCAACAATGGAAAATTCGGTGTGCAGGCGCAGATGGACGAACATGAGGCCATTGTAGAAAGCTGCGCCGGGTGATCGTTGCTCCAGACTTTCTAGAATCGCAGCGGTGCGCCCCATCCTGAACGTCTCCGCCTACCGATTTGTCGCGCTTGATGCGCCACAGACCCTGCGTGCTGTGTTGCTGGAGCGGGCCAGCGCGCTGGGTCTAAGAGGGACCATCCTGCTGGCCAGCGAGGGCATCAATCTGTTTCTTGCGGGGGCACCCGCTGCGTTGCGCGAGTTCCTGCGCACGCTGCGCGAGGATGCACGGTTTGCCGCGATCAAAGCCAAGGAGAGTTGGTCCGATTCGCAGCCGTTTCGCCGGCTGCTGGTCAAGGTCAAGCGCGAGATCATCCGCATGAATCAGCCGGCCGTTCAACCCTCCGAGGGACGCGCAGCAGCACTGGACCCAGTGATCCTGGCCCGCTGGCTCGGTCAGGGGCGCGACGACGAGGGACGCGAAGTTGTCATGCTGGACACGCGCAACGCCTTCGAGGTCGAGCATGGCCGCTTTGAAGGCGCGCTCGACTGGCGCCTCTCCAGGTTCTCCGACTTTCCCTTGGCGTTCCGGCAGCACAGGGATGAACTGGCAGGGAAAGCCGTGGTGAGCTATTGCACCGGCGGCATTCGCTGCGAGAAGGCGGCGATCTACATGCGCGAGGCCGGGTTGCCGCATGTCTATCAGCTTGATGGCGGCATTCTGAAATATTTTGAGCTGGCGCAGGGCCGGCATTTTCGTGGCAAATGTTTCGTTTTTGACGAGCGCGCGCTACTCGACAGCGAACTGCAACCGGCGCTTGGTTCCGCCGCCGCTTGAGGGCTTGGCGCGGCTGCAGCGCCGGGTCAGGCCAAACGGACGCTTCAAGCGCCCCCTCATCCCAACCCTCTCCCCCGCCTACGGGGGAGAGGGAGCCCCATGCCTCCCTCTCCCGCCCGCGGAAGAGCCCCATGCCTCCCTCTCCCGCTTGCGGGAGAGGGCTGGGGTGAGGGACGATGAGAGCAGCCGTCCCACATTGAATTGCAGTTCGTCGTTAATCTGGAGCGCCCTTGTCCGCTGCAGTTTGGTTGAATCGCGCCGCCACCTGTGCCACGCGTTGCCCGAACAGGGTGGCGGTTTTCAGGTCGCCCGGGCTCATCTCGGCGGCACTCGCGTCCGTCGGCGAATGCGACATCGCACCGGCATAAGACACCAAATTGTTGATGTCGTTTCGGGTGCTTGCCTTGCTGCTGCTTGGCATCAAGCCCTGGCTGACCCAGATCATCGAATGCTGCATCGCCAGGGCGATGATCGTGCCCAGCGCCACCATCTTGTCACCGCTCGGACCCGAGCTGTTGGTGAAGCCGGCCGCGAGCTTGTCCTTCCAGCCCTGGCGATACCAGACCTTGGAGGAAGCGTCGGCGAACTTCTTGAATTGCCAACTGACGTTGCCCATGTAGGTGGGTGAGCCCATGATGATGGCGTCGGCCGCGTCCAACTGCTCCCAGCCGCCCGCCGGCAGATTGCCCTCGGCGTCAATCGCCAGCAAGCTTGCACCGGCACCTTCGGCAACGGCCTGCGCCAGACGTTGCGTGTGGCCGTAACCGGAGTGAAAGACGACAACGATGATGGGCGGGCGGGCGGCAGGAGTGGCGGGCATCTTGACGCCATTGTCGCAACCGCGGCCATTGACCGTTCGATCAGACGGGGCAATGGCCGCGTTCAGGCGCAGAGATCGAAGAACAGGACTTCTGCCTGGCTGGCTCGGTCCAGCCGTAGCTCGATTTCCTGCGCCAACAGCGCGGCATCACCGGTGCCAAGCGCCTGGTCATTGACGCGAATTTCGCCGCGCACCACATGCAGGTAACCCTTGCGACCTGGATCGAGTTGCAGCGTCGCGGTCTCGCCCGCATCGAACAGGCCGGCGTAGAGCCGGGCATCGGCGTGCATGGAGACTGATCCGTCGGCGCCATCAGGCGAAGCGACAAGGCGCAGGCGTCCGCGCTTTTGCGCTTGCGTGAAAGCGGTTTGCTGGTAACCCGGTGCGATGCCTTGCTCGCTGGGCAGGATCCAGATTTGCAGCAGATGCGTAGTCTGGTCCTTGGCGTGGTTGAATTCACTATGCATCACGCCACGGCCGGCGCTCATGCGCTGCACGTCCCCGGCCGGGATCACCTCGGTGCGGCCCATGTTGTCCTGGTGCGCCAGCGCGCCTTCGACCACATAGCTGATGATTTCCATGTCGCGGTGCCCGTGCCGGCCAAAGCCGGTTCCCGGCGCAATCCAGTCTTCGTTGATGACGCGCAAGTTACCCCATCCCATGTGCTGGGGATCGTGGTAATCGGCGAATGAAAACGAATGAAAGCTCTTGAGCCAGCCGTGATCGGCCTGGCCACGTTCGGCAGACTTGCGTAGCGTCAACATGTGGCAGCTCGTTTCATGGTTTTCACTTTAGGCTCGGATCGGGTTCCATCGATCGACATGGTTTGATGGCATCATGCAAGAAGACTGAACCGAACGGCCTTGATGTCCTCCTCTCACAACTTCGCCATCGTCGGGGCCGGCATCGCCGGCATCGCCTGCGCGCGGACCCTGGAACAGGCCGGCCACCAAGTCACAGTGTTCGAAAAGAACCCGGTCGCCGGCGGACGCATGGCGTCTTGCGAAACACCGTTCGGCAGTTTTGATTACGGTGCGCAGTATTTCACGGTGCGCGACCCCCGCCTGGCCAGGGCCATGGAAACCACACCCGACGTGTGCAAGCGCTGGAGCGCCAACGCGATTCGGGTGCTCGACGCATTTGGCCAGGTGGTCGAGGCGCCCCTTCCAAGCAATGACCCGCATTGGGTTGCCGCCCCGACGATGGACGCGCTGGTCGGCGCATGGGCCGATCCGCTGACCCGCAGCGGCGCCTTCATGCCATCGTTGCGCGTGCACCGCATTGAGCGCGATGCGATAGTCCGCAACCGATGGCAGCTCTGCGCCGAGGGCGTGGACGGCTCGCAGCGGCGCTTTGCCGGCTTCGACGCCGTGCTGCTGGCGCTGCCGGCCAGCGCGGCGCAGGACCTGCTGCGGGTATCCGGGCTGGCGCCGGCGCTGGTCGACACCCTGTCTGCCGTCACGGTGGCGCCTTGCTGGAGCCTGATGCTGGCTTTTCCCCAGGCTCAGCAACCTGGTTTGACCCACTTTGGTCCGCAATGGAACGCGGCGCGCAGCATCCATCACCGTCTCGCCTGGCTCTGCCGCGAGTCGTCCAAGCCCGGGCGCAACGCGGTCGAGCGTTGGACCGCGCAGGCCAGCGTGGACTGGTCGCAGGAGCATCTGGAGGACGATCCCGCGCGCGTGCTGGCCAAGCTGCAGAAGGCGTTTTCCGAAGTGACCGGAATCCGCGCCCAGCCCAGCCATGCCGAGGTTTACCGCTGGCGCTCGGCCAGCACGTTGACGCCAATGGGGCAGTCTCATCTGTGGGACGCCGGCCTGCGTATCGGCCTGGCCGGCGACTGGTGCCTCGGACACCGCGTCGAGGACGCGTTTGTCTCGGGGTTGGAGCTTGCGCTCGCGGTCCTGTGACGTCCGTGACGGGTCACCACTACATTGGTCGCTTCGCGCCCTCGCCTACTGGCGACCTGCACCAAGGCTCGGTACTGGCGGCGCTGGCCAGTTGGCTCGATGCCCGCGCCCATGGCGGGCGCTGGCTGGTCCGTATTGAGGACGTGGATCAACCTCGATCGATTCCCGGCGCGGCGCAGCGCATCCTTCACCAGTTGGCAGCCCTTGGCCTGGAACCGGACGAAACACCGGTGTGGCAATCGGCGCGAAGCCCGCTCTACCGCGCCGCGCTGGATCGACTGATAGACGCAGGCCCGGCCTACCCCTGCGCTTGTTCGCGGCGTGATATCGAGCGGGTCTGGGCCGCGCGGGGTATCGCAGCGCAAAGGCACGAGGAACTGGTCTATCCGGGAACCTGCCGCGACACGCGGCCAACCAGGGCGACCCGCGCCTGGCGCTTTCGCCTGCCGGCGGCCGCCACGGTTGAGTGGATGGATCGGCGAATCGGAGCGCAGCGACAGGACGTTGCAGCAATGGTGGGTGACTTCGTGCTGCTGCGCGCCGACGCGCTGTGGGCCTATCAGTTGGCGGTGGTGGTGGACGACGCCGAGCAGGGCGTGACGCATGTCGTGCGTGGCGAAGACCTGGCCGACAACACGCCACGGCAGATCCTGCTGCAATCGGCCCTGGGTTTGCCGCGTCCCAGCTACCTGCACACGGCGCTGGTGCTTGGACCGGATGGGAACAAGCTGTCGAAGCAAAACGGCGCTCGTTCCATCGATACCGATTCGCCGCTGGCGGTGTTGAACGCCGCCGCCGGGCTACTTGGATTGGCGGCACAGCAGGGCAGCGTTGGCCAGGCGCTGCTCGCCTGGGTCAGGCAGTGGAGCGCTCTCTACAATTTGACTCGATGAGCAAGCTGGCACCGCCCACAATCACCGCCAGCCCGTCAGGCGAAGCCGCCGCACTGTACCGGCGAACCGTAAGAAGTTATGTGAGGCGCACGGGCCGCACCACCAGCGGCCAGACCCGTGCCCTGCAACAGCTCGCACCGCTTTATGTGTTGCCGTTTGCGCCCCGACCACTGGACTTCACGCATTGTTTCGGGCGCGCCGCGCCGACGCTGTTTGAGATCGGTTTTGGCATGGGCGAGGCGACGGCGAATGTTGCCGCCAGGATGCCGCAGCACAATTTCCTCGCCTGCGATGTGCATGATGCCGGCGTCGGTTCGCTGCTGCTGCGTATTGAGGAGCAACGGCTCGGCAATGTGCGGATCATCGCGCACGACGCGGTCGAGGTGCTGGAACAGATGCTGCCAGACGATTCACTCGCCGGCGTTCACGTTTTTTTTCCTGACCCCTGGCACAAGACAAGGCATCACAAGCGCCGGCTGATCCAGCCAGCGTTAGTGAGCACGCTGGCACAGAGGCTGCAGCCTGGCGGCTACCTGCACTGCGCGACCGACTGGCAGCCCTACGCCGAACAGATGCTGGTCGTCCTTGGCGCTGAACCGCTCTTGCGCAACACGGTAGAAGGCTTTGCGCCACGGCCTGATTACCGCCCGCTCACCAAGTTCGAGAACCGCGGCCTGCGCCTTGGCCACGGTGTCTGGGACCTGGTGTTCGCCAGGCGAGCTCCGACCTGAGGCTATTGAAGCGCCTCGCGCAGAATCCTGCGCACCTGTGCCAGCGCTTGCTCGCGGGCGATCGGGTTCGGTCCGACGTGAACGCCCTGGCCCGGTCACCGCACCCGCTGGACACAGTCCGCCGCAGCCATGCAGGGCCACCACCACGGACCGGGGCCGCACTGGAGGCGTCGAGGGCAAGCGCTGCGACCGGGCCAGGTTCAGACTCGATCGGCGACCCAGGCGGGGACAGTCGCAAGGGCTGCGGCAAGAGCCTCGGGCTTGGTACCGCCGGCCATGGCCAGATCAGCCTTGCCGCCGCCCTTGCCACCGACCTGCATGGCCACGAAGTTGACCAGTTCCCCGGCCTTGATTCGGCCCGTGCTGTCGGCTGTCACTCCGGCAGCGAGCTGAACCCTGCCGCCATCCACCGAGGCCAGGACAATGGCGGCGGTCTTGAGTTTGTCCTTGAGTTTGTCCAAGGTCTCGCGCAGGGTCTTGGCGTCGGCGCCGTCGAGCCGCGCGGCCAGCACTTTGATGCCCTTCACCTCGACCGCTTGCGACGCCAGATCGTCACCCTGGCCGGACGCGAGCTTGGCCCTAGCCGCCGCAAGCTCCTTTTCCAGCATCTTTACCTGATCGAGCACCTGCTGGATGCGCCCCTGCAACTCGCCCACTGGCGTCCTGAGTGTTGCTGCCGCCTGACGGACGCTCGCTTCCATCTGCTGCAGGTAGGCCAGCGCATTGGCGCCCGTGACCGCCTCCACCCGACGCACACCGGCCGCTATGCCGCCCTCGCTGACGATCTTGAACAGACCGATGTCGCCGGTGCGCTGCACGTGGGTGCCGCCGCACAACTCGCGTGTGCTGCCGATGTCGAGCACGCGAACATGTTCGCCGTACTTTTCGCCGAACAACATCATGGCGCCGGTCTTCTGCGCCTCCTCGATCGGCATGATGCGCGCCTGCGACGGGGCATTCGCCAGGATTTCGGCGTTGACCAGCGACTCGATGTCACGCACCTGCTGCTCGCTCAGCGGCGCGTTGTGGCTGAAGTCAAAGCGCGTGCGCTCGGCGTTGACCAGGCTGCCCTTTTGCATCACGTGCGAGCCCAGCACCTGGCGCAGAGCCTGGTGCATCAGGTGGGTGGCGCTGTGGTTGCGCACGGTCGCTTGGCGCAGGCCGGCGTCGACCCGCGCCGTCACGCTGTCGCCGATCCGGAGCAGGCCCTGAACGACGCTGCCATGGTGGCCAAACACATCGGCCCTGATTTTCTGTGTGTCACTGACCGAGAACACCACGCCCTCACCCCTGCCCTCTCCCTGAGGGAGCGGGGGCAACGCCACTTCTCCCTGAGGGAGAGGGAGCGGCGGCTTATCTCCCTCTCCCCGCTGGGGAGAGGGCAGGGGTGAGGGGCTCACGATCACACCTTGATCGCCGACCTGGCCCCCAGCCTCGGCATAGAACGGGGTGCTGTCGAGCACCACCACGCCCACTTGGCCGGCTGCGAGCGTGTCGCAAGGGAGTCCGTCCTGGTACAGCGCGACGATGCGCGCCGTCTGCTGCAACCGCTGGTAGCCGACAAAGCTGTTGGCCTCACCCGAGTAGTCCAATGCCTTGTCCATCCTGAACTTGCCGGCAGCGCGCCCCTGCGCCTTTTGCCGGTCCATCGCCGCATGAAAACCGGCCTCATCAACGGCAACGCCGCGCTCGCGGCAAACGTCGGCGGAGAGGTCCAGCGGAAAACCGAAGGTGTCGTGCAGCTTGAACGCGACATCGCCTGGCAGCATCTTCACGCCCCCGGCCAGGGCTGCGTCGAGAATCTCCATGCCGTTCTCCAGGGTCTCGATAAAGCGTTCCTCCTCGACCCTGAGGACCTCGGCAATGCGCTTCTCCCCGCCGCGCAGCTTTGGGTACGCCGCACCCATCTGCGCAACCAAATCGGGCACCAGTTTGTGAAAGAACGGCGCCTTCTGGCCCAGCTTGTAGCCATGCCGAATGGCGCGGCGGACGATGCGCCGCTGCACGTAGCCGCGGCCTTCGTTGCCCGGCAGCACGCCGTCGCTGACAAGAAAGGCGCAGGCGCGGATATGGTCGGCTATCACCTTGAGCGAGTTGTTCGCAAGGTCCGTACAAGCGGTTTCACGCGCCGCCGCCTTGATCAGAACCTCGAACAGGTCGATCTCGTAGTTGCTGTGCTTGTGCTGCAGGATGGCGGCAAGCCGCTCCAGGCCCAGGCCGGTGTCAACGCAGGGCGCCGGCAATTTGTGCAGGCTGCCGTCCTGCTGCATGTCGAACTGCATGAACACATGGTTCCAGATTTCGATGTAGCGGTCGCCCTCGGCGTCGGGGCTACCCGGCGGCCCGCCGGCGATGGCCGGGCCATGGTCGTAAAACACCTCGCTGCAGGGTCCGCAGGGACCGGTGTCGGCCATCATCCAGAAGTTGTCTGAGGCGTACTTGCCGCCCTTGTTGTCACCGATGCGAACCACCCGCTCGGGCGGCAGGCCGATCTCCCTGGTCCAGATGTCGTAGGCCTCATCGTCGTCGATGTAGACCGTGGCCCACAGACGCTCGGCCGGCAAGCCGTAGACCTGCGTCAACAATTCCCAGCCCCAGAGCAGGCTTTCACGCTTGAAGTAGTCGCCGAAACTCCAGTTGCCGAGCATCTCGAAGAAGGTGTGATGGCGCGCGGTGTAGCCGACGTTTTCCAGGTCGTTGTGTTTGCCGCCGGCCCGCAGGCAGGCCTGCACCGAGGCGGCGCGCACGTAGGACCGCTTGTCGCTGCCAAGGAAAACGTCCTTGAACTGCACCATGCCGGAGTTGGTGAACATCAGCGTCGGGTCGTTGCCCGGCACCAGCGGGCTGGAGGCCACCACGGTGTGACCCTTGGCGGCAAAAAAATCCAGGAAAGTCTTGCGGATGTCAGAGACGGTGAATCGGGATGTCATGGCGAGTATTTTCGTGTTCAAGGGTTCAGACCTGCGCTTGCCAAAGCCGCACGCCGTGGGACCGGGCGGCGGCGATCAACTCCTTGTCCTTGGTGGCCAACGGGAGTTGGCGGCGCAGCGCCAGCTCAAGGTACTGGGCGTCGTAAGCCGTGAGCTTGAAATCGAGCGCCCTGGACATCCAGAATCCGGCATTTTCATTCAGACTGACAGTCTGTATGCGCAGGTCCGCCACCTTGTCCAACGCCCGGGTCGCCGCCGCCAGGCTGATGCGCGCATGCCTGACCGCGTTGCGCAGGATATTGCCAACCTCGCAGTGCCAGAGCCAGGGCACCAGGGCAACGCTGTCGGTGAGTTGACGCAGCACCGACTCGCTGTAGCGGTCGCGCTCGTCCTCGAAAATCCAGCCGAGCGCCACCGAGCTATCCAGCACGAGCTCGGGTGCGTCAATCATTTGCGACCCTCGTCGCGCAAAGTTTTCCAGCTCATGGCCAGATTGCGGCCTTTGGAGCTCTTCAGCAGCGCCGTCACGGCAGCACGCGCGCGGGCGCGCTGCTCATTCTCATCTGCCCCGACAAACGGGACAATCATGGCCACCGGCTTGTTGTGGCGCGTGATGATCAATTCCTCGCCCGCTTCGGCGCGGGCCACGTACTCGCTCAAGTGCGTCTTGGCCTCGAATAATCCAATGGTTTCCATGCTCAGACCCCTGATTTGGTTGAATCAACCAGATTTTAAGCCCAGGCCGGATTCGCGTCCGATCCGGCATGAAGTGCGGCTCGCCGTCTGGCCCGTAGTTCCGGCTGCCGATCCCGATGCTCGGCAGCGCTCTCGCTATTCGGCGCTGATGCCGTTGCGCTTGATCACTTCGCCCCAGCGCGGGTAGTCCCGGCTGGCCAGTTGCGCAAGCTCATCGGGCGTCGAGGTGTTGGCATCCATGCCGGCGCGCCCCAGCAAAGCGCGAATCTCCGGCAGCTTCAGGATCGCGACGATCTCCGCATTCAGGCGATTGATCACCGGCGCCGGCGTCTTGCTCGGAGCAAAAAATGCGTACCAGAGGTCGACATCAATGCCGCGGATGCCGAGTTCCTCGAAGGTCGCCACGGTAGGCGCGACCGGATGGCGCTTCGGGCTGCCCACGGCCAGCGCGGTCAGCGCGGTCAGCGTGCCGGCAATCACATGCGTCTGGGCGATGTGTATCGGCAGGAACCCCACCATCAGTTCGCCCGCCAGCAGGTCCTGCGTGTAACCGGCCGTGCCCCGATAGGGAACATGCAGCATGAAGAGCTCGGTCCTCGCCTTGAACAGTTCCATCGCCATGTGGTGCGGCGTGCCGACGCCGGGAGAGCCAAAGGTGATGGACCCCGGTTTGGCCCTTGCCCTGGCCAGCAGATCCTGCATTGACTTGATTCCCGTCTTCGGGTTTGCCACCAGCATCAGTGTGCCCAGGGCCGCCAGCGACACCGGGGCGAAATCCCGGATTGGGTGGAATGGCACGTTCTTGTAGAGCTGCGAGGCCATCAGCATCGTGTTGGCTCCCATCAGCACGGTGTAGCCGTCAGCCTGCGCCTTGGCCACGGCATCGGCGCCGATATTGCCGCTGGCACCCGGCATGTTCTGCACGACCACGGTCTGGCCGAGTCGTTCGCTGAGCCGGGGCGCGACCGAGCGGGCGATGGTGTCCATGCCAGTACCGGGCGTGAACGGCACCACGATCCGGATCGTCTGCGCTGGCCAGGACTGGGCTCCGGAGTGCATGGCGACGAGGCAAAGAAGCAGACCAACGACAACGCCCAGTGACTTGTTTCTCATCTCTCGCCCCTCAGGGTTGATTGCCGATCACGATGATGCGACAGGCAATCATTGGAGCGGCGGCGCAATCTTGAACAGCGCCTCGGCATTCGACTGAAAAAACCTCTTCTTGTCCTCGGCGTTCATCATCATGCCGTCCAGCGTCACCACCTCCTCCGGCGCGGGCGATGTCCCAGAACTTGCTGTCCGAGAGGTATTCGCCCTGGGTATGCGAGTTGATGATGGCCGCATTCATCCCCAACTTGTTCACGCCGCGCTCGATTTCCAGCGCCGCCTGCGCAGGGTCCTGCGGCGCCACGGCGATCATCCCGGTGAAACGCGTCGGGTGCCGCCGCACCGCATCGGCCAACTGATCGTTCGCCAGGCGGCTCATCGAGACCGCCGTCGCGCGATCAAGCACCTGCACGCCTGGGGCAGTGATGCCGATCACCTGCCGGTCGATGCCGGCCTCGTCCATGTGCTGCAACCGGACCTGGTCCAGGTCGGTCAGACAGCGCACGATGTGCCGCGCCCGCTCACTCGGGCTGCTCATGTAGAAGCCCATCAGGCCCTTGAATCCGGCATCGGCGTCGCTGCGGGCCAGCAACTTCGCGTAGAGCTGCATCAATTCGGGGGGCGCAAAAGCCTCCTCGGTCGCTATGCGCTGGTAGGCCGCGTGCGGGCCAGCGCGGGATAGGGGCAATGTCGCGTTTTCCATGGCGGCCCTGTTCTGGCTGATCGTTGCTGCCGCAGAGGTTGCAAACGCTACTGCGTGCACCGCGCCACAGTAAAATACGCACCGGACTGCGGGTGTAGTTCAATGGTAGAACGGCAGCTTCCCAAGCTGCATACGAGGGTTCGATTCCCTTCACCCGCTCCACGTCTCTGCAAGTCGTTGATTCCGTTCGGGAATTGGCGATTTCACCCCCCTGATACAGCACACTAGTACACAGGTGTGCCATGCAGAACCTTTTTCGACGCCCTTCCGGTGTCTATGTTTTTCGCCTCCGGGTGCCCGCGAATTTGCGTGCGGTGATCGGCAGAACCGAGGTCATCGCCAGCACTGGAACACAGGAACTGAGCGTCGCCAAATTGGTCGCCGCAGCACTGGCCGCACAATGGCGTGAACGCTTCTACGAAACTGGCCGGCTGCTGGCATCAGCCAGCACCACCAGAATGAATCACCTCAAACTCAGCGATCCCTCCTGGGTCAATTTTGAATCGGCAGGGTGGGTCAATATTCAATCGGCGCCGACAGTGGTGAGTCGCATGCATAACGCTGCATGGCAAGACGGGCGGTCGCCAATCGTCGCTCTCAGCGCGTGGTCGCCTGCAACAGCATTTGGCCCGCAGGTAAGTCAGCGTATTTCTTGTTCAGCGCCTGCACCCCCTGTCTGAGGCGAACCAGCCAGCCCTTGCCACGCGTGAGCATGTCAGCAAGAGACTCGTCCAAAGCCTCTTGACGGTGATCCCAGAGGTAACTGAGTAGGCAAGCCGCCTGCGCCAGGTCTTTGGTCGATTTGACGCGAAAGCTGCCCGAGCGTTCTCCGTACACCACGAGCTTGTGCAGGGCGTAGCGTTCAGGGCTGGGCACGCTGGCGAGGACAGCCCCCTCGGCACTGAAGACCACGGCTTGCTCCATGCGCTCCAATGAAAACTCCATGAATGGCAAGGGCTGAAGTGTGACGTTCAATTTCGGGTGTACGTAGGGCTTAACACCGCCGCGGTGCAAGGGCGTCAAGAAATCCAACCGGAAGTCCGGTTCGGACGGAATGAGGTAGGCGCCGCCAGATTTCCCGCTCAGGCCCGATACAGGCAGAAAACCCATCTCGAGTGACTTGATGGCCTCATCGGTCTTGACCTCAACATCGTTGGGCAACACGAGCGACAGCCTTTTCCCAGCGTGTGCAAAGTCAATGTCTTGCGTACGCTCCTGGCCACCCCACCGGACACCGAGCATGTTGCCGTAGGCAAGGAATGCGTGCGTGCCGATGAGCACACCACCCGCCTCAAAAAATCCGTAATCGGCCAAGCGACGAATGACTCGATAGTGCCGAGGAAGCAGGGGCGCGCATCCAAGAGCGATTGCGGAGCGCGCCAACGGCCCCAAGGCGGCAGCCGGGCTCGGCGCATCCTTTTGAGCGATGAGCTTTTGCACCGGTTCGCCGTCGGGGCCTACATAGACTTGCCGGAGCCTGCCTGATGGCTCGGTGTATTGGAAGTACCAGTATTTACGCCCCTTGACCGTCTTGGCGTTGAACGAGCCCTTCAGGTCTGATACGCCACGAACGTGCTCGGCACCCAGTGCGGCATCAAGCAGTTGTGCATACGATGTCTGCGCAGTCAACGAGAGTTCCAAGTAGAGGGCGGGCATGTTGTGTAGATATACTAGATTCCTAAGTTTCTAGTATAAATCAAAAGTTATACTAATTTAATCAATTTTTTAGTATAAGCATCTCGATGGATCTCAATCTGGAAGAAACGTCGCGGCCACCCTGCATCTGAACGCGCAGCGAAAGGCGCGCTTGTTGACGTGGCCGCCCCGGTGCAGAGACCGGGGTCGACCGATCATTGGCCAATGGGGGTTCAGTTGAGCGGGATGTGGAGTGGGTGCCCTTCACCCGTTCCAGCCCCTGCCCGGCCTACTTCCCACCGTCGATCGAAAGTGTCTGGCCACTGATCCAGCGGGCCTGCTCCGAGGCAAAGAACAGGACGCCGTAGGCAATGTCCTCGGGCGCGCCGAGCCGCTTCAATGCAATGTCGTTCAGCAGCGCCTGCTGTCCCTGCGGCCCGAGGGCCTCCCATTGCCGTTCGGTGCTTGTGTTGGAGCGAACGAAACCCGGCGCGACACAGTTCACCGTGATGCCCCAGGGACCGAGTTCATGCCCCAATTGGCGCGTCAGGCTGATCGAGGCGGCCTTGGCAGCAGCGTAGGCCTGGATGCCGGTGCGGCTGATGGTCAACCCCGCGCCACTTGAAATGTTCACGATGCGCCCGTAGCGCGCCGCCTTCATGCCCGGGGCCACGGCCTGGCACAGATAGAAGGCAGCACTGACATTGACGGCAAAAATCGCATTCCACTCGGCGGCCGTGACGGTTTCGAGCGGGCGCCCGACCTGCCCGAGCACGCCGCCGGCGTTGTTCACCAGCACATCGACCTTGGCGCTCGCACGGCCGATTTCGCTCACCAGGGCCTGCACGGCCTCGGGCTGGGTGATGTCGAGCGCACGGGCATGACAACGAGCACCTGCCTGGCGACATAGGTCCTTGGTCTCGTTCAATTCGTCGGCGACGATGTCCACCGCCCAGACCTCGGCGCCAAGCCTTGACAGAGCCAGGCTGATGGCGCGTCCGAAGCCGTGCGCCGCGCCGGTGACGATTGCCGTCCTGCCGCTGAAATCGAAATTCATGATGTTGCTGCGCTGCGTGCGCCGGGTTCAGGTGAGGTCGGCACGGACAAGGCTGCCTGGCACAGTTTGAGCAGCACCTCAAAGGTCTCGTAGGACATGGGACGCCTTCCATCCTCGATGTCGTGAATCAGCGTCACAAGGCCGGAAATGGCCGGTGTCGCGATACCGGCTTCCCGGCCCAGTTCGGCAATGACACCGATCTGCGGATCGACTTCGGTCTTGCGCTTGCGCACCGCAAGATCGCGGTAGATTCCCGAATGGGTTTTCGCGGTATGCCGGTTGAATTCGGCCAGCGCAGCAATGGACGCGCGCGCGCCGGCCTCGGAGGCGCCGGGCGCAAAGCAGGCTGGATCGTAGCCATTGAAGCCAACCGGCTTGATGCCACGGGCCGTCGCCACCGCCAACACCTCGCGCGCCAACCTGTCAAAGACCGGAAAACGGCGCGGATCGGCAAAGTTCTCGCTCATCGAATCTGTGGTGAGCGCGGTGGCAAACAGCATCGCACCGTAGCCAAGCTTGCCCCACAGGTAACCCCAGATGTTCTCCGTCAGCACCGCGCTCGGCTCGAAAATCGACAGATAACGGTGCATTTGCCTAGTGCGCTCGCGCACCGAGCCGTCGATCTCACCCACCACCACAGCGCCGCGATTGCCAAAAAGAATCTCGCCAGGGCCGAGCCAGTCGGCCCCGTAGTTGACAAAGCAGCCCATGCAGCGCCGCTCGCCGACGACGCGGGCAATGGCCAGCTCATTCAGTCCGTTCTGCGCCGATAGCACGTAGCCATCAGGCGACAAATGGGGCTTGAGCATGGTCAGCGCTGCATCCGTCGCCTGCGCCTTCACTGCCAGCACGATGATCTCGTATTCGCCCTGCAGTTCTTCGGTCATGCAGGCCGGAACGACTTGGCGAAACTGCTCGACCGGGCCGCTGATGTTCAGTCCCGAGGTGCGGCAGGCCCTGACATGGTCTGCCACGATGTCCACCAGCTGCACCGGCAATCCGGCCCTGGCCCAGTAGGCACCGAGGACGCCACCGATGGCGCCCGCGCCCCAGATCAGGATCGGCCTGTTGCTGTTCAAACTCGCCCCATGGAATGAAGCTCGTTGTGGGTTGCCACCGTGAGTTCACCCGCGGTCGAAATCCAGCCGCGGTACATGCCCAGGGTGTTGTAGGGCGCCACCGGGTCGCCGCTCGCGCCGAGGGCGACAAGACCGGCGCCGATGCCATGACTGGCGAGCGTTTCAAACACCAGGGTTCGGCTCGCGGCATCCAGAGACTGCCCGGCATAGGTCATGCGCGCTGCCAGATCGTAGGCTGCCACGCGCCGGATAAAGATTTCGCCCTGTCCGGTGCAGGACACGGCGCAGACACCGTCCTTGGCGTAGGTCCCGGCGCCAATGATCGGGCTGTCGCCGACCCGGCCACGGGGTTTGTTGTTGAAGCCCCCGGTGGAGGTGGCAGCCGCAAGGTGTCCCTTGCCGTCTCTGGCCACAGCACCAACGGTGCCGTGTTTCTCGGCCTCGGACGCCGGCAGGATGGTTCCCGTGGCAGCTCGCGCCTGCAACAGCCGGAGCGTGTCGACGCGCCGCTGCGTCGTGAAATAGCTCGGTGCCACCATGGACAGGCCGACGCTTTCGGCAAAATCGTCGGCCGCCGCTCCGGACAGCAAAACCGCGCGGCCGGAGTCAAGCACGGCCCGGGCGGCAGCGACCGGGTTGCGCGTGCGGCGCACCGTGCAGACGGCACCGGCTGCGAGCGTCGCACCATCCATGATCGAGGCATCGAGCTCATGCTCGGCGCTCTCGGTCAGCGCGGCGCCATGCCCGGCGTTGAAATGCGGGCTGTCCTCCAGCACCATCACGACAGATTGCACCGCATCGAGCGCGGAACCGCCGGTCTTGAGAATCTTCCAGCCGGCGCGCAGGGCGTTGCCCATGTGCGCGCGGCTCTCAGCCCAGTCCGCCTCGCTCAACAGGCCACGCTCAAGCGTGCCGCAGCCTCCATGAAGGCCGATCGCGATACCCGACATCAGGGCCTGTTCACCCTACCTGGGCTTGATGTTCATCGCCAGCGTGTCCTCGTCGACGCGCGGCTTGATCGTTACCTTGTCCTTTTGCATGGCCCAGGCGGAACCGACGGCCACGATCGGCAGGCGCTGGCGGTCTTTCTCAAGCAGCGCGTTCGCATCCTCGAGGTACTTGCGGCGCTTCGGGATATCCATCTCGATGGCGGCATCCTGCAGCAGCTTGTCCATCACCGGATTCTTGTAGCCCAGCACGTTGAAGGCGCCCATCTTCCTCTCCGTGTCGTTCGAGTGCGCCAGCGACGAGAGGGTGTAATGCGACTCGCCGGTCAGCGTGCCCCAACCCGACATCGACATTGAAAACTCGCCGCGGGTTCGCGCCGGGAAGAACACCGCCGCCGGCAGCGCATTGGCCTGGGCGTCGATGCCAATCGCAGCCAGCATCTGGGCAATCGAGGTGCCGACCTGCCGATCACCGGGCAGGCGGTCCTGGGTGAAGGAAAACTGCACCTTGAAGCCATTCGGATAACCGGCCTCAGTCAGCAGCCTGCGCGCTGCCGCGGGGTCGTAGCGGCGCTCAGCCAAAGACTTGTTGAAGCCGAAGATCGATGGCGTCACCATTTGGTTGGCCGGTTTGCCAAGTCCTTCCATCGCCACTTCGGCAAGCGCTTTGCGGTCGATTGCCAGATCGATGGCTTCGCGTACCCGCAGGTCCTGGAACGGGTTCTTGGCAAGTGCCGAGCCGTCCTTGGCGCTAACCTGCGGCGCCTTGTCACGCATGTCCATCTCGACGTTGAAGACATAGATGGTGTCGATCGTCTGCACCTCGATCTTCGGATCGCGACGGAGCGCGGCGACGTCGGTGGCGGGAACCCTTGTGATCAGGTCAAGCTGACCTGCCTTCAACTGCGCGACCCGGGCCGCGTCGTTCGGAATTTCCTTGCGCACGTGGCGCGCCCAGGGCTCCTTCGGGCCCCAGTAGGCATCGTTGCGCGCCAGCACCAGGTCACCCTTGGGTTGCCATGAAACGTACTTGTACGGGCCGGTGCCAATGGCCGCCTTGCCCGAGTTGAACGCCTCGTTGGCGCTTTCCTTGGTCAGTCCGGCCGCCGCCTTGGCTGAAACGATGAACAGGCGGATGAAATCGTTGGGCAGCACCGGAGCCGCGCCATCGGTCAGGATATGGATCGTGTACGGATCGATGATCCTTGTTTCCTTCACCCGGCGCACGTAGATGGTGGTCGGGTTCGGACCAGCGACAACCGGGATCCGCTCGATCGAGAACTTGACGTCAGCGGCGGTGAAGTCCGATCCGTCGTGGAACTTGACGCCACGACGCAACTTGAACTCCCAGGTCGTGTCATTGATGGCTCTCCAGCTCTCCGCCAACCGCGGCTCCAGTTCCAACCCGTCACCGGACCAGACCAGGGTATCGAACACATGCTTCAACGCTTCGGCGTGGGTGCCGGTCGCGGTAAAGTGCGGGTCGATCGAATCGGGACCGCCGCGCACCCCGATGGTCAGGGTTTGGGCAACGGCGGAAGTGGCTAGCGCTGCGGAACACAGCAGGCCGAGGACAAAAGAGCGCATGTTCAATCTCCTAAATCTGGCAGAGCGCGAACCGCTCCCCTTGCAAGGCGGAATTTGATGCTGCTTTGTCATTGCAGTCAATACCTTTTGGAACTAATTTTTGGTACGATAGCTATGGACATTCACAAAGTCGTTCGTTTTGGAACTAAACAGACATTCCGCAGAGTCAAGCGCCAGCACGCCGGCAAGCGGCGTTGGCGCCGAGATGCTCGGCCGGCATCGGCTCGATCCGTTCACGCATACCCGACTTTGGCGCAATCCCTGCGGCTTTGCCGCGCGCTTCAACTACCTCGGCCTGCGTTACAACACGCCGCTGTACGGCTGGGTCAAGGAGCGCTTTGGCCTGTCTCGCGCCGAGTTTGTCGTGATTTACAGCCTGGGCTTGATGGACGGCATCACGGCAAGTGAAATTGCCACCTCGACCGCCTTCCCGAAGAATACCTTGAGTCGCGCCGTGAATCGCATCGCCAAACTTGGCCTGATCCGGCGCAGCGAGGGCGAGGCCGATCGACGTCAACAAAACCTGACGCTGACTGCGCGCGGTCGTGCCGTGTTTGACGAGGCCTTGCCCCGATTTGCCGCGCTCGAGGCCGAGATGCTCGCGCCATTGAGCCTGGTCGAGCGCGAAACCCTCTCGGCCCTGATGGCCAAGGTGATGCTTTCGATGTTTGACAGTTCGCCCGATGGTGATCGTGACGAGAGTGCGCAGACCAAACCCTGAAGGAGGAAGACCATGCGAATTGCCGAAATGAACTGGCAACAGGTGCAGGACCATGTCAAGCGGGATCAGCGCGCCGTGCTTCCCATCGGCTCGACGGAGCAGCACGGCCATTTGAGCCTGTGCGTCGACGTGATCCTGTCCGAGCGGGTCGCGGTGGAAGCCGCGCAGCCGATTCAGGTGCCGGTGTTTCCGGTCATCAACTATGGCTTCACGCCAAGCTTTGTTGATTTTGCCGGCACCGTGACGCTGCGTCTGTCGACACTGTGCGCCCTGATGTGCGACATCCTCGATGGCATGGTTCGGGCCGGCTTCCGGCAGATCGTCATTGTCAATGGACACGGCGGCAACGCGCCGGCGCATGGTGCGATTCTCGAGTGGCTCGACAAGAATCGCGGCGTCCAGGTGAAATGGCACAACTGGTGGAATGCGCCGCTGACCATGGCCAAGGTGAAGGAAATTGATCCTGTCGCCTCGCACGCGTCCTGGATGGAAAATTTTCCCTGGACCCGCCTCCCCGGTGTCGAGCAGCCAAGCGAGGCCAAGCCGATGATTGATCTGGCGCGTTACCAGCGCATCGATCCGGGGGCCAAGAAGTCCCTGATCGGGGACGGCAATTTCGGCGGACTCTATCAGCGCTCGGACGCCGAGATGTTTGCCATGTGGGGGGTCGCCGTGGCCGAAACCCGTTCCATCATCGCTTCGGACTGGGACTAGGAAGCGCTGCACTGGCGCCCTGATCCCGGCCACCGCACGACCCCCGCATGCTCGCCTTCCTCATCCAGCGCCTGTTGCAAGCCGCGCTGGTGATGCTCGTCATCTCGGCGCTGGTGTTCATCGGCGTCTATGCCGTCGGCAACCCGATCGACGTGATGATCGCGCCCGACGTGACGCAGCAGATTCGCGAGCAGACGATTCGCGCCTACGGTTTTGACAAACCGCTTTGGCACCAGTATTTCATCTTTCTTGAGCGGCTCGCCACGGGCGATTTCGGGCGCTCCTTTGTCTACAACATGCCGGTGCTCAATCTGATCCTGTCGCGCCTGCCGGCCACGCTGGAAATCACCCTGGCGGCCGTCATCGCCGCGACCCTGCTTGGCGTGCCGCTCGGCATGTACGCCGGGTACGCACCGCACAGCGCGGCGTCCAAGACCATCATGGCGCTTTCGGTCCTTGGTTTTTCGGTGCCGACCTTCTGGGTCGGTTTGCTCCTTATCTTCGGATTCGCCGTGAATCTGGGGTGGCTGCCAGCCGGCGGTCGCGGCGAGACGGTGATGCTGTTCGGCGTCGACTGGAGCTTCTTCACTCCAAACGGGCTGAAACACATGTTGCTGCCCTCGCTCAACCTGGCGCTGTTCAAACTGGCGTTGATGATTCGCCTGTCGCGCGCCGGAACGCGCGAGGTGATGCTGACCGATACCGTTCGCTTTGCCCGCGCCGCCGGAGAAAGTGAATGGACCATTCTGCGGCACCATGTGTTGCGCCTGATCTCGATTCCTCTGGTCACCGTGTTCGGCCTGGAATTCGGCTCCACGCTGGCCTTTGCCGTGGTCACCGAGACGATCTTTTCCTGGCCCGGTGTCGGCAAGCTGATCATTGACTCGATCTCGATTCTTGACCGCCCGGTGATGGTCGCCTACCTGATGCTGGTGTCGCTGCTGTTCATCACCATCAACCTGACAGTGGACATTGCCTACGTTGCGCTCGATCCACGGCTGCGCGCCAGGAAGACGAAATGATCGGTCCACTCATGGTCAGCCCCGTCGCCAGTCCCTGGCGGCTTTTTGTCTCCGAGTTCGTCGAGAGTCGGGTCGCGGTCGTCGCGCTGGTCATCCTTGGCCTGATCGTCCTGCTGGCGGTCGCAGCACCACTGATCACGCCGCAAGATCCCTACGACCTGGCCAAACTGGTATTGACCGACGCGCGGCGCCCTCCCGGTTACATGGGCAGCGGCGGTTTCACCCACTGGCTCGGCACCGACGCCCAGGGCCGCGACCTGTTGTCGGCGATTCTCTATGGGCTGCGCATCTCGTTGCAGGTCGGCCTGATGACAGGGGCCATCGCCTTCACGCTCGGAGCCACATTGGGGACCCTGGCCGGCTTCGTCGGCGGCCGCGTCGAGATGCTGATCATGCGCATCATCGACCTGCAACTTTCCTTTCCGGCGATCCTGCTGGCGCTGATGCTGACGGCCTTGCTGGGGCAGGGGAAATGGCAGCTGATTGCGGCTCTCGTGACAGCCCAGTACGCCTACTTCGCCCGCACCGCGCACGGCGCGGCGACCGCCGAGCGCGCCAAGGACTATGTCGAGGCCGCGCTCTCGATACCGCTCAGCTCGGCCCGAGTCGCGTTTCGCCATGTGCTGCCGAACTGCATGCCGCCGCTGATCGTCGTTGCTACGGTTCAGGTGGCCAACTCCATCGCGCTGGAAGCCACCCTGTCGTTTCTGGGTCTTGGCCTGCGCGTGTCGGAACCATCTCTGGGCATGCTGATTGCCAACGGGTTCCAGTACATGCTGTCGGGCCGCTACTGGATATCGATCTATCCCGGCGTCGCCCTGATCGCGCTGATCATTGTCATCAACATTGTGGGCGACCAGATTCGCGACCAGCTCAATCCGAGGCTCAAGCGATGAGCCAGGTGCTGCTTCAAGTGCGCGATCTCAGCACCCAGTTTGCGACCCGCGCTGGCGTGGCGAAGGCCGTCGATGGGGTTTCCTTTGAGGTTCAGGCCGGTGAGATTGTCGGCCTGGTCGGTGAATCGGGCTGCGGCAAGAGCGTCACGGGTTATTCGGTGCTAGGGCTGATCGAGCCGCCGGGCCGCATCACCGGCGGGTCGGTCAAGCTGGACGGGCAGGAATTGATCGGCATGTCGCGCGAGCGCTTGCGCGCCCTGCGCGGGCGCCGCATTGCGATGGTGTTTCAGGACCCGATGAGCACCCTCAACTCGGTGCTCACGGTCTCATTCCAGATGCAACTGGCGATGCAGGCGCACGGCAGGCCAAGCCGCGATGAGATGAGGACGCGCTCGATCGAGGCCCTGGCCAAGGTCGGGATTCCCGATCCGGAGCGCCGGCTCGACGCCTATCCGCATGAGTTGTCGGGGGGCATGCGCCAGCGCGTCGCCATTGCCATCGCCTTTCTGAATCAACCGGGGCTGGTCATTTGTGATGAGCCGACAACGGCGCTTGATGTCTCGATCCAGGCCCAGATCCTGATCGAGATGAGAACCCTGGTGCGCGAAGCCGGTGTCAGCCTGATCTGGATCAGTCACGACCTGGCCACCGTCTCGGTGCTGGCCTCGCGCCTGCTGGTGATGTACGCCGGGCGCCTGATCGAGGAAGGGCCTACCGATGAGGTGTTGCGCCGTCCCCGCCACCCCTACACCCAGGGACTGATTGACAGCCTGCCCTCGCGCGCGACGGCCGGGCGCGACCTGTTGCAAATTCCGGGCGCCACGCCGTCGCTGATCGCCTTGCCCACCGGTTGCGCTTTCAGGACCCGCTGCAGCCATGCCAGTGACGCCTGCACGGTTCGGCCCGAGCAGACTTTCGAGGCGCTGCGAACCTGGCGCTGCTATCACCCGCTGAACCTGGGCGCAACCGCCCCTGTCACGGCATGACGGACTTCATCAGCCTGGCCGGCATCACCCGGCGCTTCACCTCGGTGCCGCCCCTCACCGAGCGGCTGGCGCGGCGCCTGACCGGTTCCAAGGCCGCCACCACAGTGGTGCATGCGGTCGAAGACGTCAGCCTGGGCGTTGCCAAGGGCGAAACGCTTGGACTGGTGGGAGAGTCAGGCTGCGGCAAGTCCACGCTGGGGCGCGTTGCAGCCGGCATCCTCCGGCCCAACATGGGACTGGCCCAGATCGCGGGCGAGCCCGTGATGTCTGCTGCCGGCAAGAACACGACGCGGGTGCAAATGGTGTTTCAAGACCCATTTGCCTCGCTCAACCCGCGCATGCGGGTTGGCGAAATCATCTCGGAAGGGCCATTGGTGCACGGACTCGTCAGCAAGGCCGAGTCCCAGGCCGACGTGGCGCGCTGGCTGGTCGCTGTCGGGCTGGACGCGGAGGCCGCGCAGCGATTTCCGCATCAGTTCTCCGGCGGCCAGCGCCAGCGCGTGGCGTTGGCCCGCGCGCTGGCGATGCGACCGGACGCGCTGATTTGCGACGAACCGGTCGCTTCGCTCGACGTCTCGATCCAGGCGCAGATCATCAATCTGTTCCTGCAACTGCGCCGCGACCTGCACCTGACCATGCTCTTCATCAGCCATGACCTGAGCGTGGTGCGCCATGTCAGCGACCGGGTCGCAATCATGTACCTGGGCCGCATTGTTGAACTTGGAGCGACCGAAGAAATCTTCTCGGCGCCGCGCCACCCCTACACCCGCGCCCTGCTCGACAGCGCGCCGCGACTCGCTGCGGACGGGGCGCCGATGCAGGACATCCAGCCGATTCAAGGCGAGTTGCCCTCACCGCTCAACCCGCCGCCGGGTTGCGCCTTTCACCCGCGTTGCGCCTTCGCACAGGATCGCTGCAAGCGGGAACTGCCTTTGCTGCGCATGGTCGGGACGCGCGAAACCGCCTGCCACTTTCCCCTTGAGGAGATACGCCATGACGCATGAAATTCCGGCCGAGGCGCCGCCCTGGGCCTGGCCCGACGCTGAATGGCAGAGCCGCGTCAACCAGGTGCGCGCCGGGCGCAGTTTGCGGCCACCAAGCTGGCCGGGCGGCGCCCATTGCGCGGTGGCCCTGTCCTTCGACAGCGATCACGAAACCAACGAACTGCGCGACGGCGGGCGCTCTATCGGCAGGATGTCCTGGGGTCAGTACGGCAACCGGGTGGGCGTGCCCCGCATTCTTGAGCTGCTGCGGCGAACCAGCGTCCCCGCCACCTTCTTCGTTCCTGCCGTTGCCGCCCTGCTGCATCCCGACGAGCAGCGGCGCGTTGTTGCCGAGGGCCATGAGATCGGCCTGCATGGCTGGATTCACGAGCTCAACTCGATCCTTCCAGAGAAGGACGAGCGCGAGCTGCATCTGCGGTCCTCGGACACGCTGAGCGCCATCACCGGCGTTCGTCCGGTCGGGATGCGAACCCCGTCCTGGGATTTCTCCCCTGCCACCTTGACCATCCAGCGCGAAATGGGCCTGCTGTATGACTCTTCGCTGATGGCCGATGACGACCCCTATGAGCTGAACCAGCATGGCGAGCCGACCGGCATCGTCGAGCTGCCCGTGGAGTGGATTCGCGATGACGCGGTTTACTTCAACATGAACCGCTTCCAGGCCTTGCGCCCCTACACGGCGCCAACGGTGGTGCTGGATATCTTCCGGCGCGAGTTCGACCAGGCTTACGAGGAAGGCGGCCTGTTCCTGCTGACCATGCACCCGCATGTCATCGGCTACCGCTCGCGCATGTTCATCCTTGAAGAATTGATCCGGCACATGCATTCGAAATCCGGCGTCTGGTTCGCAACCCACCGCGACGTCGCCTCGCACGTGCACAAGCTGCTCTAGCCAGGCTCTGCGCCAACGCTGGACCCGTCACCGGCGGAACGCACCGCTCAGGCCGGAATCAGCTTCACTCCGGTCTTGGACTGAAGAAAGTCAAACGTCACACCGGGCGCGAGTTCGACCAGCTTCAGGCCCTGCGGCGTCACGTCGAGCACGGCCAGGTCGGTGATGATGCGATCGACCACGCCGACACCGGTCAGGGGCAGCGTGCACTTGGGCAGGATCTTCAAGTCTTCGCCGCCGTCCTTGCGTCGCGCCACATGTTCCATCATGACGATGACCCGCTTCACGCCGGCCACCAGGTCCATGGCCCCACCCATGCCCTTGACCATCTTGCCGGGAATCATCCAGTTGGCCAGGTCACCAAATTCACTGACCTGCATGGCGCCCAGGATCGACAGATTGATCTTGCCGCCGCGAATCATCGCGAAACTGTCATGGCTGCCGAAAATCGATGATCCCTTGATCGTCGTGACCGTCTGCTTGCCGGCGTTGATCAGGTCGGCGTCCACCTCGTCCTCGGTCGGAAACGCTCCGATGCCCAACATGCCGTTCTCGGATTGCAACCAGACCTCGATCGTGCTTGGCACATGATTCGCCACCAGCGTCGGAATGCCGATGCCCAGGTTGACGTAGAAGCCGTCCTCGAGTTCATGCGCGGCGCGTGCCGCCATTTGGTCCTGGGTCCAGGGCATGATCAGACTCCTGCTTTCTCGGTAATCGTGCGCTTTTCGATGCGCTTTTCCGGATGCGGGTTGTGCACGATTCGGTGCACGTAAATGCCCGGCAGGTGCACCGCATCGGGTGCAATGTCGCCAACTTCCACCACTTCCTCGACTTCGACGATGCAGAGCCGGCCAGCCATCGCCACCGCCGGATTAAAGTTGCGCGCCGTCAGGCGGAATTGCAGGTTGCCGGAACGGTCGGCCCGGTGCGCCTTGACCAGCGACACATCGGGCAGCAGGGAGCGCTCCATGACATAGGTTTCGCCATCGAACTCGCGCAGTTCCTTGCCTTCGGCCACCATGGTCCCGACACCGGTCTTGGTGAAGAACGCCGGAATCCCGGCGCCACCGGCACGCAGCTTCTCGGCCAGCGTTCCCTGCGGCGTGAACTCAAGCTCGAGTTCGCCCGCAAGGTACTGGCGCTCGAACTCCTTGTTCTCGCCGACGTAGGAGGAAATCATCCGTTTGATCTGGCGCGTCTCGAGCAGCTTGCCAAGACCGAAGCCGTCGACGCCGGCGTTGTTGGAAATGACCGTGAGATTCTTCACGCCGCTGTCGCGCAGCGCGTCGATCAGCGCCTCGGGAATGCCGCAAAGGCCAAAGCCGCCGACGGCCAGACACTGGCCATCGCGAACAACGCCCTTGAGCGCCGCCGCAGCCGACGGGAAGAGCTTGTTCACAGCGAACTCCTGGCGAAGCAGAACATCACCGGCATGTTACCCATTCCAGGAATGCGCCGGAGCAGGATCGGCGCGGAAGCTGGCCACTCGCGACCGAGCCCTCAAGCACTGGCCAGTGTCGCCTGCTCCTGCTTCGTTGCCTGCCAACGATCAAGAATCGCACGGGCGTTGTTGCTGGCAGGATCCATCGACGCGTCGTGATCGTCCCGCTTGCAGGTCAGTTCAATGACGTAGCCGTTCGGATCGCGAAAGTAAATCGAGTCGATGAAGCGATGGTCTGAAATACCGCGGGTCTCCATGCCACTGGCCTTGCCCTTGGCAAACATTCGGTCCAGTGTGGCGCGGTCCACCTCAAGCGCGATGTGCAGGTCGTAGTCGTGCTGCGTCTTGAACTCGAACGGCATGTCCGGCACTTCGAAAAATGCCAGGAAGGAACCATCGTCGAGCCGGTAGAAGGTATGCAGCGCTTTGGTCTGCCGGCCGCTTTTGGTTTCGCTGATTTCCAGCGTGCCGGACAGCGGCATCCCCAGAAACTGCTCGTAGAACTTCCGCGTTTCCTCGGAATCGCGGCAACGGTAGGCGTTGTGGTGCAGGCCCTTGATCATGTGAACCTCTTTCAAACAGTGTGGTGGCTAGGAGGCTGTCGCGGGCTTCAAACGGTGGCCAACTGGCCCTTCATGGACGCGGCGACCGATTTCGCGAAGCCATTGATGGCGGCGAAGGTCTTTTCCCAACTGCCCAAGGACTTCATGCGGTCCAGCCAACCCTTGACATTGGGGTATTTGGACAGGTCCGAGCCGATAACCTCGGTCAAATGCACGAAGGAGGCCCCGTAGTAATCGGCGATAGTGATCTTGTCACCACACAGGTAAGCCTTGCTGCCCAGCAGCTTTTCATCCAGCACGGTCATCCAGCGCTTGGCGCGCTCCTGACCCCAGGCCACCGTGACCTTTTGCCCTTCGTCCGAGGGACGCTTGTGATTCGGAAAAATCTGCGGGTACACGGTACCGTAGGCCAGATCCCGATTCAGTTGCGTGTTGATCCAGTCCATCATCTCGTTGACCCTGGCGCGCTCCTTCAGATCCTTGGGATAGGTTGGCGAATTTGACGACTCGGCCAGGTACTTCAGAATGGACGAACTCTCGGTCAAGCGAAAGTCGCCGTCCTCCAGCACCGGGACCAGTTGATTCGGATTGACGGCGCGATACGGCTCGCCCATGTGTTCGCCGACAAACAAGTCGACCAGTTGAAAGTCGGCTTGCAGTCCCTGTTCGGCTGCATACAGCATGATCGGGCGGCTGGTGGTTGATGCGGGATGGTAGTAAATCTTCATGCTGATGACTCCTGATGGACGTTGGTTGAGGTTGTCGCACCTGCTGACGCAAACGCGCGCGCGGTCACCGCTTGCTCGGGTCACTATAAACGCTCTGAAAGTTCCCGTCCACCGCCCCCCCCCTGAAATGGCCCCACGGGGTCGCATCGGGCCGTCGCCGGCATCCGAACCGGGACGACACCGAGAGCGGCCTTATCATCAAACGACCATTGGAGGGCCCCGCTGACATGACACCGAACCGCTATCCGCCGCCGGAACTGAAGGACCTCCCCGATGACATTCGTTCCCGCATCATGGAGGTACAGGAAAAAGCCGGCTTTGTTCCCAACGTCTTCCTGTCGCTGGCACGGCGACCGGCCGAATGGCGCGCCTTCGTCGCCTACCACGATGCCCTGATGCTGAAAGAGGAAGGATAGAGATCCTCGACGGCGGCGGTCACGACACCATCGAAGACAAGCAGGGAAACAACGGCGACTTCATTGTCACCGACACCACCACTGGCGACCAAGTCACCCTCAACCAGAACTTCCAGTCCGGCGACTTCGGCATCACCCTCAAAGACGCCTCCACCGACCCCGCCACCACCCTCACCATCACCGGCGACTTTGGAAATTGGAAGTGACAGAGACCAACTGGAGCGCTTCTCATGTCCAGCCATAACGCCGTCGGAAACGGGAAACAAGATTCCTTGTAGACAAAATGGGTCGATTCCACCGAGCGGATTGCCTCCGACATAGCTGACATGGAAACGACGACAATCAAGGTAGGAGGCATGTCCTGCGGCGGCTGCGTGAAAAGCGTTTCCGGCGTATTGACGGCGCTCGACGGCGTGGCGAAGGCGGACGTCTCGCTGGAGCACACGCAGGCGGTGGTCGAGTTCGACGCGGCGAAGACCACGCGCGACCAGCTCAAGGCAGTTATCGAAGACGCGGGCTTCGACGCGAGCTGACCCGAATCGGCGTTCGCGCAGCGCCAAGGACGCGCCGCCGCGCCGAAGAGTCGGCGCCGCCCGCCCCGGATCGCTTGGCTATCGGCTGGCGAGAAACTCCGCCACAGTCTGAATCAACAGGCCGCTTGTCTTTTCCGGTGCGTTCATCAGGAAGCCGAAATCGCGAATGTCTCCCGTCAGCAGCACGTCGGCGCGACATCCGCGCGCGGCGCGAAAGATCGGCCCATCCTTTTCCGCCAGGCCAGCGGGGCAGGGAATCTCGGGTGCATCCGCCACCAGCCCGATGTCGCCCAAGAGCGTTTCCAGGCGATCAAGACCGGCGGGGAACTTGCGCGCGATGTTGCGCCGCGCTTCCTCGGCGGCATACGGGCTGGTGGCCAGCCGCCAGAGTCCGGAGCGCCCGAGTTCGATGACCAGGGCGGCCTTGCCATTCGGGTTGTGCGCGGCGGTAAAGAGCATGTTGGCGTCGAGAAAAATCCGCATCAAGCCGCCTGCAGGCGCGCGAGGATGCGCTTGCGCTGGTCGACGCTCAGAGCGTCTTCACGATCCCAGTCGGCGATCTGTGCGTCGGAATAGGTGTCGATTTCGAGGACGGCCGCAGGTTTGAGCATTAGCTCCCCGTCGCGCTCCTCGACGATGACGGCGCTACCGGGGGCGATGCCCATGCGTTTGCGCATTCCGGCCGGCAGGGTGATCTGGCCGCGACCCGAGACGATCAAGGTTTCACGCATGACGAATCTCCGTAATTCGGAAATTCCGATTTTATGCGTATATCTCGATGCCGGCAAGTCGGAAGCAGAGCGCTCTGGCAGCTTCGCCGCCTCCCAGAGCGCCGTCCGGCAGTGGCTTACGCGGCTACGTCGCTCAGTGCAATGCCCAGCGCGTCTGCCACGCCCTTGCCGTAGGCCGGATCGGCCTTCAGGGGGGATAGATGCTATGGATGCCTCCCTGCCTACGGGCAAGGAAACAGGAGCACTGAGATGAAACAGCCGTCGATCAAGAAGGAGAAGTCCACGAGAAGTGGTGGATCCTCTGATGGATACGGCATCAAAGTG
>JBCKPH010000005.1:0-52342 GCA_038901755.1 Burkholderiaceae bacterium
GGCAGAATGCTCAAGCAAGTTCATCAACCCTCAACTTCAATTCACTGAGATGCGTGTTGCACTTGGGACTTGAAACCGCCAAGCTATACGGAGCATCAAGGAAGGACGCATACGGCATCGAGATTGAGCCAGTCCAGCAAGAGTCCGCCGCGTATCCGTCGCTGTTCGACAGATACGCGAAATCTCTTGCACTCTTAGAACAGCGAAGCATTTTGGTTGGTTAGAGAACTCCGACCCCCTTTGGGGGCTTGGTGGCAAGGAGCAAGTCGTGCCAAAAAATACTGAGCCTAAAGTTCCGTTCGATCAAAAGGCATTTGACTACGGAACTTTGACCACAATACTTTCCAATTTCCCCCCAGAACTAACACTGATCGGGGGACAGGCACTCGCTTGGTGGGTATACAAGTTCCACATTGATTGGGGTCTGAACCACTCAATGCTGACTGCTGACTTGGATGTACTTGGGTCATCGGATGTAGCGGGAATTTTCGTCAACTCGCTCGTTGAGAGACATGGGCTTAACGCACGCTTCTGCAATCCGACTGAGAAGCAAGGGAAAGTGGCGCAGGTTGAAATCTTGGCCTCGGGCGGTCGATCAATGCGCTTGGACGTCCATTCGCAGCTCTATGCCTTGGATGGCGAAGATGTCGCCAATCAGTTTACCGAGCACGCTATCGGAAGGCGCATTCTGCCGACCGGTGAAAGGGATATGCGCGCCAATCTACTGCATGTCTTGGATTGTCTCCGTTCAACTGTAGAAAATGCTGCGGGGCTCATTCAGAGTAAGGGAACACACGTGGTTTCCCAAGCCGAATATGCAATTGAAGTGGTCGCAAGTGCGATGCGCATCAGGGCGTACACAAACCGAGTTTTGTCAGACGCGGGCTGGTCCACTCCACTTGATCAGCTCCAAAACATGATTCATGAGGTCAGTCAAATAGCAAACAGCGCTGCTGGAATTCGCCTGCACCGCGAACATGGCGTTGATATCCTGAATGCCATCCCGCTCACGTGCATTGAAATTAACCAACCAAAATTGATGCCAGAGATTGAGAGCATCAGAGCTGCTAGCCGTGATCACAGGGCGGGGTGAGCTGTGATTTTGGGTGTGACCGTAACGCAGTGCAATTCGATGCTAGTCACTAGAGTCCACACTCGGCCATCCAGCCGCGCATCGTGGTGACTTCAAACCGGGTCGTTCAGGACTGGGGCAAATACCTGGGCGACAACACCATGAGCACCACCATCCTGGACCGGCTCATGCACCGTTCAACGCTGCTGGAGTTCGAGGGCCGCAGCTACCGATTGAAGGAGACCGCCGCGCGCATGGCGCGCGAACCATCAAACGACTGATAATTTACCCGTCCTGCTTGGGGGAGTTTGACTGGCCAAAGGTGGGGGAATTTGAAGTGGCCATCGGGGGCGGCGCTGCCTTGGGTGTTCGGAGCACCTGGCGCCACACCTCTGCCCCCCTTGCGGCAGGCGCTGCCCGGCGCGGGCGATCTCTGGAGCGCCGAGGCGCGCAGCGCACGCAGTGAGTTCCGCGACGCACCCCCTGGGGGGCACCGCAGGGCAGTCGGCGCCCAGCGCCGACCGCTCCAGTGTGAGTCCGCACCGGGCAGCGCCTGCCGCAACCCGAGCCAGGCGTCAGAACAGCGACAAGCTATGCGCTGCGCCAAGGAGCAAGCAGGCAAACCGCCGAGGCACCCCCGGCGTGCCTGCATCGCGACTGGCGCGCAAGGCGATGAACCACTGATAGGTCCGCAACAGCGCGCAACGCCGCACTAGCGCAATATCGGTGGTAATACCCCAGCGACAAGAATCGCCGCAACCTGGAACAGCACGAGCAGGACCAGCGGAGAAATGTCGATCCCGTTGACACGTGGCAACAGTTGTCGCAGCGGCTTGAGCAGTGGCGCGGCGAGCCGCTCCAGAATGGCGCGAACCGTGTGCGACACCTGGATCCAGGACATGATGGCGTAGGCCAGCACGAGCAGGCTCAGTCCCGACAGGGCGAGTCGAACCAGCCCCAGCAAGGACCAGGCCGCCGCGAGCAGCCACAGGGGCGGTCCGCCCGCCATCCAAAGCAAAAGCAGGACCTTCACCAGTTGCAGCAGGTAGGCGCCCAACAGGCTGGCCGTGTCGAGTCGCCCAATTGCCGGAATCACGCGCCGCAATGGCAAAACCAGCCAGTCGGTCAGGGTGAATATCAGGGCGCCCAATGGATTGGAAAAACCGGTCTGCACGACCTGCATGTACATTCTGAGCAGACAGGAACCCGCAAGCAGTCCCACCGTGACGTCGAGCAAAAATGAGATAACCTGAAACAGCATGATGGCAAGTCCTGAGAGCGAGCACATGATAACGGGCAGCGTCTGGCGCGCATCACCTCTGCCGATCGGCTAGCGTAACGGCGGAGCCGACATGCAAGTGCCGCTTTTTCCCCTGGCGACCGTGTTGTTCCCGGAGGGGCGGCTCGACCTGCAAATATTCGAGGTTCGGTATCTGGACATGATCGGCCGCTGCTGGCGTTCTGGTGATGCTTTTGGCGTCTGCCTGCTGACCCGGGGTTCCGAAGTGCGGCGCGCGGGCCTGCCCGATGAGAGCTTTCACCCCTACGGAACCCTGGCGCTGATCGAGGAATTGGCCTCGCCCCGTCCCGGCCTGATGTTGATCCGCTGTCGAGGCAGCACACGTTTCAAGATTGTTGGCAGTCAGAAAGGCATCAACGGTGCCTGGAGCGCCGCCATCGAACCGGTTACCGATGATCCTCACATCACAATACCTGAGCACCTGCGGAGCACCGCGGCTGGACTGAAGCAGGTTCTCGCCCGCCTGGCATCCGGGCCGGACTCGACACAACATTCATCGCCATCGGATTGGCAATTCAATGACGCCGCTTGGGTCGCCAATCGCTGGAGCGAATTGCTTCCTCTTGACGCCACGGTTCGACAACAGTTGCTATCGCTGGATAACCCCTTGATTCGACTTGAATTGGTTACGGACCTGCTCAGGCAGGCGTCGCCTGGCAACGCGTAGGCACGCTGACTTTTGCCACGCGCCCGGCCGCACCGCAGCGGGCCATAGAATCCGCTGTCCCAGCCCGAATTGCAGCCAGGTTCGACCCGGCTGGAAGTTGTCAGTTGCCCATGTCCGAATCCAGCGCCGTCCGGTCCCAGCCCGAAGAGAATCAGCTCATCGCCGAGCGTCGGGAAAAGCTGCGAGCCATCCGCGAAAAACAGGCGCGGGGCCAGGGCGTGGCCTTCCCCAACGATGTGAAACCGCAGGACCATGCGGCCGACTTGCAGCTCAGGCACCAGGGCGATACGGCCGAGCAGCTGAGCGACGCGCCGGTCTCGGCCTTTGTCGCCGGCCGCATGATGCTCAAACGCGTCATGGGAAAGGCCAGCTTTGCCACACTGCAGGATGGGTCGCTCGGACCGACCGGGGGCCGCATTCAGATCTACATCGCGCTTGCCGAAGTGGGCGAGCAGAGTTACGAGACTTTCAAGCATTGGGATCTTGGTGACATCGTTTGCGCCAGGGGTCGGCTGTTCCGGACCCGGACCGGCGAGTTGTCGATTTACGCCGTTGAAATCCGGCTGCTGACAAAAAGCCTCCGCCCGATGCCAGACAAGTTTCACGGCGTGCAGGATCAGGAGCTCAAATACCGGCAGCGCTACCTGGACCTGATGGTGAATGAGAAGGTGCGCAGGCGCTTTGTCGCGCGCAGCCAAACCATCAACGGCCTGCGAGAGTACATGGTTTCACACCAGTTTCTCGAGGTTGAAACCCCAATGCTGCATCCGATACCCGGGGGCGCCAACGCGCGGCCATTCGTCACCCACCACAACGCGTTGGACCAGCAGATGTACCTGCGCATCGCACCCGAGCTTTACTTGAAGCGCTTGATCGTTGGCGGTTTTGAGCGGGTCTTCGAGATCAACCGGAATTTCCGCAACGAGGGGATCTCGGTCCGTCATAACCCCGAGTTCACGATGATGGAGTTCTATGCCGCCTACTGGAACTACCTTGACGTGATGGACTTTACCGAGGGTCTGGTCAGGGACGCCGTAGCTCGAGCGACTGGCGGCTTGAGCCTCAGCTATGGCGAACGCAAGGTGGACCTGGAAGCGCCGTTCGAACGCCTGACGATCCGCCAGGCTCTGCTCAAGCATTCGGACGCGGGCGAGCATGTTGACAACCCGGATTGGCTGGCCTCTGCCCTGTCACGACTCGGCAAGTTGGACCACGAGGCACCGGGGAAGCGGCCCAGCCTGGGCACCCTGCAGGTGCGCTACTTCGAGGAGATGGTGGAAGAAAAGCTCTGGCAACCGACCTTCATCTGTGAGCATCCCGTCGAAGTTTCACCGCTGGCCCGCGCCAGCGACACAACGCCAGGCGTAACCGAACGCTTCGAGCTGTATGTCACAGGCCGGGAGATTGCCAACGGGTTCAGCGAACTGAACGACGCCGAGGACCAGGCCGCGCGCTTTCAGGCGCAGTCGCAGGCCAAGGATGGAGGCGACCAGGAAGCGATGTTCTTTGATCAGGATTTCGTGCGCGCGCTTGAGTACGGCATGCCGCCCACCGGGGGTTGCGGCATCGGCGTGGATCGCCTGATGATGCTGCTGACCGACAGCCCCAGCATTCGCGATGTCATCCTGTTCCCGGCGCTTCGATTCGAGGCTGGTCTGGCAGCGTCAGCCTTCAGGGGATGAGATCCAGCGCCTGGATGTATTCCGGCCGCAGCATCAGTTCGTCCCAAGGGTGGGCGGCGGTCCTGGGAAGGAGCGAGCGGCGTCGCTCGTCGCTGGCTTGCGATGCTGACCATTTGCCGCGCCTGAGCGCCTGTTTCAATTCGCGCAACAGGTCGTCCAGCGCCCCGTGATCGTCACCCGTTGCAGCAACGCTCTGATTGCAGAGCAGGATCATGTCGCAACCGGCCACCAGCGCCGCCAGCGCCGCGTCACAAAAGCTGACCATCCGGCCGTCCATGGTTCGGGCCCCCGCCATGGCCAGGTCGTCACTGAAAATCGCACCCTGGAAGCGCAGCTGGCCGCGCAGGATCTGTTCGAGCCATTTCTGCGAGAAACCGGCCGGGCGTTGATCGACCCTTGGGTAGACGACATGTGCCGGCATGACGGCGGCGAGCGACATGCTGAGCCATCCGTAGGGCGCGGCGTCCTCGGCCAGGATGGTTTTCAGGCTGCGCCGATCCACCGGTATCTCGGTGTGGGAATCGGCGCAAGCGTAGCCATGGCCGGGAAAGTGCTTGCCGCAATTGGCCATGCCTGCGCGCAACAGACCATGGGTCAGGCTGTGAGCGAGCAGGCCGACGACCCGCGGGTCCCTGGCAAAAGCGCGGTCGCCGATTGCGCTGCTCTTGCCATGATCAAGATCCAGAACCGGGCAGAAGCTGAAATCAACGCCACAGGAGCGCAACTCCGAGGCAAGAACAAAGCCACAGGCGGTCGCGGCACGAATTGCCTGCATCGGCCCGGCCCCTTCCAGCCACATTTCGCCAAGCGCGCGCATCGGCGGCAAATGGGTCATTCCATCGGACCGGAACCGTTGCACACGACCGCCCTCGTGATCGACGCAAATCAGCAGGTCGGCGCGGATCGCTTTGATGTCCAGACATAGTCGCAGCAACTGTTCGCGATTGCGCCAGTTTCGGCTGAACAGGATCAAGCCGCCGACCAGTGGGTGGGCCAGTCGGCGCCGATCCGCCCGGGACAATTCGGTACCGGCGATATCAAGAATGACGGGGGATTGCATCGCGTCAGGCTGCCAAGGATTCAACGACACAGAAACTTGCGGCGTAGTCGGATTCGTCGGTCACGCTGACATGGGCCGTCAACTGACGCGCCGCAAACCACTCCGCCAAGCTGCCGTGCAGGATGACAAACGGCTTGCCGCTTGGCAGGTTGGCGATTTCGCAGGCGTGCCAACTCATTGGACTGCGCATTCCCAATCCAATCGCCTTGCTGAACGCTTCTTTCGCCGAGAAGCGCGTGGCAAGGTACTTGACGCCACGCTCGGGCCAGCGTTGACTGCGTGCCACCCAGGTCGCGTACTCCGAATCAGAAAGAATCCTTCTGGCAAATCGTTCACCGTAACGACCCAGGCTCAAGCGAACTCGTCGCACATCGCAGATATCCGTGCCTATGCCATAAATCATTTCAGCCGCTGCCCTGCGCCTGCAGCCCCGGCATTGAAAGACAAGCCAGATAGGCTCTGACCGCCGCCGGATAGCCCATATCCAGCGCATCGGCGAGCAATGCGTGCCCGATCGACACCTCCAGCACGCCTGGAACGGTGCGCACAAACTTTTCGAGGTTGTCCCGATTGAGATCGTGCCCGGCATTGACGCCCAGACCCACTTGCTGCGCCCTAATCGCAGTCGCTCGATGGTTCGCCAGCACCGACAACTCTAGCGCGGAACCGTGCGCGCGGGCGTAGCCTTCGGTATAGAGCTCGACTCGATCTGCACCGACTGACTGTGCCAGTTCCATTGATTGCGGAACGGGGTCCATGAAGAGACTGACCCTGACGCCAAGGGTCTTGGCCTCATCGATCAGCGGGCGCAGCCGCTCGGCATCCACAGCCAGGTTCCATCCGTGATCACTGGTCGACTGGCCTTCCAGATCGGGCACAAAGGTCGCCTGCTGCGGTCGCAGTGATCGGACCAACGGCATCAGATTGTGAAACGGATTCCCTTCAATGTTGAATTCCCTGCCAGGCCAGGATTTCAGCAGTTCAGACAAGTCATGCACGTCGCCGACCCGGATATGCCGCTCATCGGGACGCGGATGGACGGTCAAGCCATCGGCTCCCGCCTGCAGGCAGTGGATCGCAGCACGGACCACGCTCGGAATGCCAAGACTGCGTGAATTTCGAACCAGAGCGACCTTGTTCAAGTTCACCGACAGCTTGGTCGCTCCCCGGACTTGTGTTGCAGAGCTCATAGATTGCGCAGTTCCATCATCATGTCACGCGTCCGCAGGTTGACGCCCCCGCAATGGTAGTGCAGCATGGCGCGCAGCTGTGGCCGCAGCGCCTCGCGAACCGGCAGACAGGCCTCAAGCAGCGCCGGAAGACTCTCAGTCGCAGACAGTCCATCCTGCAGCATTTGCCATTCGGCACCGGCCAAGCCGTCATGCTCCGGCAACGGCGATTCACGCAGGCCGGATTCTGGTGCCAGGCGATAGCGGCCGTCGGGCGCCAACGGGGCCATGGTCGCGGTGAGCAGGTCCAGGGCCGGCAGGTGTCCGACGTCCCGCAGCAGCACCAGCTCAAATGCGCGCAGGCCGGCTTGCAGCCTAGCGCCGACTTCGCGCCCGATCATCCGTATCAATTCGGAATAGCTGTCGAACAGCCGCTCATGGGGATCTTCCCGCGCCAACAGGCGCAACAGCAGTTCATTCACATAATAGCCAGTCAGCAGCACCTGCCCCGAGGGCATCACTTGCCCGCCGCTCCACTCGGCGGACTTCAGAGTGCGTACCTCGGCCTCGCCACCAAAGGAAAGGCGCAGCGGCTGCAGCGGCAGCAGGACCGGCCGCAAACTTGAGTGAGGCCGCTTGACGCCTTTGGCGGCCAGCGCAATGCGGCCAAAATGCCGCGTGAAGACCTCCAGGATCAAACTGGACTCGCTCCAGTCGTAGCGATGCAGGACGAACGCAGGCTCTTCCGGTGAGCGTTTCATGCGCTGCCGATCCCGGCCCAGCTTGCGTCACTCGTAGCCATAGGAACGCAGGCCGGCCTCATCGTCGGCCCAGCCCGATCTGACCTTGACCCAGATCTCGAGGTAGACCTTTGCGTCCAGCAAATGCTCGAGTTCGCGCCTGGCCGAGGTTCCGATCGATTTGATGCGCTCGCCACCATCGCCAATCACCATCGCCTTGTGCGAGTCGCGCTCAACAATAATGGTGGCCGCTATTCTGATCAACCTCTTCTGGCCCGGACCTGGGGCCTGTTCGTCAAACTGATCGAGCAGCACCGTTGAGGAGTAAGGCAACTCGTCCCCGGTAAGACGAAACAGCTTCTCTCGAATGGTTTCACTCGCCAGAAACCGCTCGCTTCGATCCGTCAGTTCGTCAGCGCTGTGGCGCCAGGCCTGTTCCGGCAGGTGCCTGGCACAGATCTGCAGCAGCCGCGCCACGTCCTTGGCATGTTTCGCCGACAGCGGGACATATTCCAGGAAATCGCGCTTGGTCTGCATCGACTGGAGCCAGGGCGCCAATTCAGCTCGCCGTTGCACTTGATCAAGCTTATTCGCCACCAACATCACGCGACGATGTTCTTTCATGAGCTCGAGCACCCTGGCGTCCGCGGCGGTAAATTTGCCAGCCTCGATCACGAACAGAATCAGGTCGACGTCGCTGAGCGTCGCCGCGGCGGTCCGATTCATTGACCGGTTCAGTGCGTTGCGATGGCGCGTCTGATAGCCGGGGGTATCAACGAAAATCAACTGGTCCCGCCCGAGGGTCCGGATCCCGCAGATGCGGTGCCGCGTGGTCTGTGCCTTGCGTGAAGTGATGCTGATTTTCTGCCCAACCAGAGTGTTCAGCAGCGTCGACTTGCCGACATTGGGCCGGCCGACGATGGCGATCATCCCGCATCGCTGCGGGCCGTTCTCGCTGCCAACTGGTGAATCGATCATGGTGACCAAGGGCCCGGGAAGCGCTCTGTCCTTAGCCGCTTCGCGCCAGCAGGGCGGCGAGCATCGCCGCCGCCGCCCCCTGCTCAGCGGCTCGGCGAGATGCGCCAATGCCGCGTTCGACCCGGGACAGCTCGGGTATCTCACACTCAACATCAAACACCTGCCGGTGCGCGACACCGGTTGTTGCCACCACCCGGTACAGCGGCAACCGGTACTTTCTGCCCTGCAGCCATTCCTGCAACTCGGTTTTCGGGTCCTTGCCGATGGCCGGCATCTGCGGCGTGATTTGGACACTCTCAAACAACCGATGCACCACTGCCTGCGCGCTCAGGTACCCGGCATCCAGGTAGACCGCGCCGATCAGCGCTTCGAGAGCGTCGGCAAGAATGGAGGGACGGGCACGCCCGCCCGAGCGCATTTCGCCCTCGCCGAGCCGAATTACTTCGGGCAACTCAAGCGCGAGCGCCAGCTGATGCAATGTTTCCTGCCGCACCAGGTTCGCTCGCACGCGCGACAGGTCCCCTTCAGGCAACACCTCCAGGCGCTGAAACAGCAGTCCTGCGACGGCCAGATTCAGGACTGAATCCCCGAGGAATTCCAGGCGTTCATTGTGGCTGGAAGAGAAACTTCGATGGGTCACGGCCCGCTCAAGCAGGCTCGCGTCCGAGAACTGATGCTGCAATCGTTGCTGCAGCGCGATCAGGCCACCATCCACGCTACTTGGACTTGCCCGAGTACTTCAGTGTCAGAAAGGCCGGACCGACCAGGGCAATTTCCCGCTGGTAGGCGAACGACACAACGTAACGGTCACCCGCCTTGGTCACCTCGATGTCCTTGCCCCGAATCGACTTGACGTTATCAATGTCGGCGTTTTTGTCAAAACGGGCACGCACCTCGGCGACGGAGGTCCCTTCGCTGGCATTCTGGGCCGCTTTCTGCACCGCTTGAAACTCGATCGCGGTGGGCACCACCTGAGCCGCAATCACCCCGGTCACGGCGAGTACGCCGCCAACGAACAGCACCCCGATGAAGGACATTCCCCGCTGATTTTTTTTCAATCGCACATTCATGAAAACTCTCCTGTTCGCTCTGCCACAGTCAATGAAAAGATCCGATGCGTTTGAGACTACCAAAATTCATCCAGACGAAAAAGGCCTTGCCGACAATATTCTGGTCCGGCACAAAGCCCCAGTATCGGGAATCCAGTGAATTATCGCGGTTGTCACCCATCATGAAGTAATGACCCGGGGGAACTCGGCAAACGACGCCTTCGGAACTGAAACGGCAATTCTCAATCGCCGGAAAATTTTCCGTCGGCGAAATGAAGCCAGGGCTCGAATCGTTGACCAGGACAAGGTGCTTTCGCTCGCCAAGTTGTTCCTCGAACTGCTTGAAATAGCGCATGGCGTCCTCTTCAAAGAAATCTGGCAGTGCGGCGGTCGGCACCACCCGGCCATTGATGCTCAAGCGCTTGTTCAGGTACGCCACTTCATCACCTGGCAATCCGACCACCCGCTTGATGTAATCCAGACTCGGCTTGGGCGGATAGCGAAACACCATCACATCGCCACGCTGGGGTGCCTGCCCCTGGGTCAGCTTGCGGTGCAGCACCGGCAGGCGCACACCATAGTGGTACTTGTTGACAAGAATCAGGTCGCCCACGGCCAGGGTCGGAATCATGGAACCGGACGGGATCTTGAATGGCTCGAACAGAAAAGACCGCAGCAAAAACACCACCAGGATGACCGGAAACAGGCCCGCGGTCCAATCCAGCCACCAGGGTTGCTGCAACAGCCGTTGCCGCGCTTCGGGCGCGTCCGCGTCGACCTGGGTGATGCCCATCCTGCTGAGTTCGGCGCGGCGCAGCAGCAGCGCGGCTTCCAACTGCCGCACCGATTCCCGTCTTTGCGGCAGGAAATAAAACTGTTCGGCAATCCAGTAAACGCCGGTCACGAGGGTCGCCGCGAACAGCAGCAGGCCGAAATTTCCTTCCAGCATCCCCAGATACCAAAACAGGCCGTACCCGGCAAAGCAGCCGAGCAGAACGGCCGTTGCCACTTGCATGATTCGATTCATTGTTCGTCGACCTGCAGGATGGCAAGAAAGGCCTCCTGCGGCACTTCGACCGACCCGATCTGTTTCATCCGCTTCTTGCCGGCCTTTTGTTTCTCGAGGAGCTTGCGCTTGCGGCTGATATCGCCGCCATAACACTTCGCAAGCACATTCTTGCGCAGCGCCTTGATTGTCTCACGCGCAATGATGTTGGCGCCGATGGCGGCCTGGATGGCGACGTCATACATCTGGCGCGAAATGATCTTGCGCATCTTGGCCACGATCGCGCGGCCACGGTACTGCGCCTGACTGCGGTGCAGGATGACCGACAGGGCGTCGACCTTCTCGCCGTTCAACAGGATATCGACCCGCACCACGTCGGACGCGCGAAACTCCTTGAATGCGTAATCCATTGAGGCATAACCACGCGACGCCGACTTCAGTTTGTCAAAGAAATCGAGCACGATCTCGCCCAGTGGCATTTCGTAGGTCAGCATGACCTGCTTGCCGTGGTAGGCCATGTTGATCTGGACGCCGCGCTTCTGGTTGGCCAGCGTCATGACCGGGCCAACGTACTCCTGGGGCATGTACAGCCGCACCGTCACGATCGGCTCCCTGATCTCGCTGATGCGGCTCTGCTCCGGAATCCGCGAGGGGTTCTCCACCATGACGGTCTCGCCGTCGGCCCGGAGCACCTGGTAGACGACGCTCGGGGCGGTCGTGATCAGGCTCTGGTCAAACTCCCGTTCCAGGCGCTCCTGAACAATCTCCATGTGCAGAAGTCCGAGGAAGCCGCAACGGAAACCGAATCCCAGCGCCTGCGAGACTTCAGGCTCGTAGCGCAGGGAAGAATCGTTGAGCTTGAGTTTCTCCAACGCGTCCCGTAGCGAATCGTACTGGCTTGCTTCGGTCGGATAGAGCCCGGCGAAGACCTGGGGCTGGATCTCCTTGAAGCCGGGTAACGCCTCCTTGGCCATCATTGCCACGCCAGCCGCGCCCGGGCGCACGACGGTGACCGTGTCGCCAACCTTGGCCGCCTGCAACTCCCGGATGCCGGCGATGAGGTAACCAACCTCACCCGTCTCCAGCGACTCGCGCGGCTGATTCGCCGGCGTGAACACGCCCAGGCTGTCGGCGTTGTACTGCGCATCGGTCGCCATCAGCTTGATCGGGTCGCCCTTGGCAATGCGCCCGTCGACCACCCGCAGCAGCATTACGACACCGGCGTAGGAGTCATACCAACTGTCGATAATCATGGCCCGCACCGGACCCGTTTCGACACCCCTGGGCGCCGGGATGCGCGCCACGATGGCCTCCAGAATCTCTTCAATTCCCTGCCCGGTCTTGGCCGAGCAGGGAATCGCGTCGGCAGCGTCAATGCCGATCACTTCCTCAATTTCCTTGCGCGCGTTCTCAGGGTCGGCCTGGGGCAGATCCATCTTGTTGAGCACCGGCACCACCTCAACGCCGAGATCCAGCGCCGTGTAGCAGTTGGCAACGGTTTGCGCCTCGACGCCCTGGCTCGCGTCGACCACCAGCAATGCGCCCTCGCACGCTGATAGCGAGCGCGACACCTCGTAGGAAAAATCCACGTGCCCTGGCGTGTCGATCAAGTTCAGGTTGTAGACCAGTCCGTCGCGCGCGGTGTAGAGCAACGCCGCAGTCTGTGCCTTGATCGTTATCCCGCGTTCCCTCTCGATATCCATCGAATCCAGAACCTGCGCCTGCATCTCCCTGTCGCTCAAGCCACCGCAGCGTTGAATCAGGCGATCCGCCAGAGTGGATTTGCCATGATCAATATGCGCAATGATCGAAAAGTTTCTGATGTGCTTCATCAAGGAGTAGCTTCAAGTGGTTGAATTAGAACGATGCGCCCAAGAAAAAAGGGCGCGTCGAGTGAGGACGCGCCCTGAACCAACAATCTTTGGCAACTGCGATAGCTGGAGCTTGATTGTAGGGAAAAAGACCTCTTCCAGTGATCGAAACATCCTCAATCTTTGCTCGTTGCGACACTGCAACATGAAAGTTATAAACAGTTTATTCACAGTTTTCATTCGGCGACTTTGGACAAACTGTGCGCCATCTGTGGATGGCCCTGTCGACCCAGCCACCAATCCCACATCGTGGATTAGAATGATCGCGATATTACTTTTTCAACCGATGAGAAAGATCGATTCTACCCAGAATATAAATCAAGGTCGGCATGTGAGCATTCGCTAACATGCCGACCTTGATCGAACCAGAGGATCAGGAGTTGGGCGTGATGGCAGGACCAGACTCGCCAAGCCAAGCCATTTCCCCTGAAATGGGAGTCAGGCAGCGCGGGCGACTCCGCGCCGGTTAGCGCGCGGGTCGTATCAGGGCGTACTGCGCCCAGTCACCTCGCTTGAACAGCACGTTCACAGGCTTGCTCTTGTCGATCTTCGCGATGGCCGCCTCGAACTCGCGCACGCCGCTGATCTCAGCATTTGCAATCGCCACGATGACATCCCCCTCACGCAGACCGGCGCGCAGGGCCCCCTCGACAGCGGCTTCCACCCGCACCCCACCCCTGACCTTGAATTCCTTCTTCTGCGCCTCGGTCAGTTCACTCACGGTCAAGCCCAGCGACTGGGCGGCATTAGAGGGCTTCGGTTTTTCCTCTTTCTCTGCCGTCTTGCGCACCGGCGGTGTCGGTTCGATTTCGGCAATCATCACATTCAAATCCTTGTAGGCGCCGCGTCGAAAGACGGTCAAGGGCGCCTTGCTTCCGGGCTTGATATTGCCGACCACGCGCGGCAGATCACTCATCTTGTCGATTGGCTTGCCGTCGAACTTGACGATGATGTCGCCGGCTTCAATGCCAGCCTTTTCCGCCGGCGCACCAGCCTCAACACTGCGAACCAGCGCGCCCTGGGACTTGCCCAGGCCGATGGACTCGGCGATTTCCTTGGTCACCTGATCAATCTGAACCCCGATGCGTCCTCGGGTCACCCGACCCGAGGCCCGCAACTGATCACTGACGCGCGTCGCCTCGTCGATCGGTATCGCAAAGGAAATTCCCATGAAGCCACCCGAGCGGGAGTAAATCTGGCTGTTGACTCCCACAACCTCGCCCCTCATGTTGATCAGAGGCCCGCCGGAATTTCCCGGATTGATCGCGACGTCGGTTTGAATGAACGGCAAATAGTCTCCGGTGTCGCGCTGCTTGGCGCTCACGATGCCAGCCGTCACTGTGTTCTCCAACCCAAAGGGCGAGCCTATCGCCATGACCCACTCGCCAACGCGCAAGCGCGACACATCGCCCAGGCGCACGGCGGGCAGGCCGGTCGCCTCGATCTTCACCACGGCCACGTCGGTGCGCCGGTCCGTGCCAACAATTCTTGCCTTGAATTCGCGCCGGTCGGTCAACGTCACCAGCACTTCGTCGGCGCCCTCGACAACGTGGGCGTTGGTCATGACGTAGCCGTCCTGGGTCAGGATAAATCCCGACCCGACACCGCGTGGCTGGGCCTCCTCTTCCTGCGGCTGCGGGCGATTCGGGCGGGGATTTTGCCGTGGCGCGTTCGGGATTCCGGGGAACGGTTGTCCAAAGAACCGGCGGAAGAACTCCTGCATTTCCTCCTCGCTTGGACCAGGCTGGACACGCCGGGCCGCCACTTTCTCCAGGGTTCTAATGTTCACCACCGATGGCCCAACCTGTTCCACCAGATCGGTGAAGTCGGGTAGGCCCCGAGGGGCAACGCCAGCCTGAGCCAGCGCCGACGAGGTGGCAAAGACACCCATCAGGGCGATGGCGCTGGTCCACATCCCTAGGGGGAAACGAGCTTTCTTCCAATTCAGTGACATGTTTGAGCTTTCAAAGAGGCGCAATGGCCGGTTCCAACATGGGGATAGGAGCACTCAATTTTAATATGGTTCATCCTTGCGACAGCCGCTTGAAGACGGCCGCACAGCGTTTGGCGGCCAGGCAAAGCGCCGCCGACTACCGGGTTCGAACCAGGCTTTCTGCAAAGGCCTGCAGCGTTTGTTCGGGAACCTCGCCCACGACCGTGACCCACCAATCCTGTAATCGACGCGACAGGGTCCGGGTCGCACCATTCATCGCAACTGCCTCGCGGACATGCCGCTGCCGGTCGTAGGGTTCGAGAAACAGTGAAACCGAAGCCAGGCCATCGGAAAATATCCACTGAACCGTCTCCGACGGCGCCCCTCCCCGTCCGGCAAGCGGCGGGCGCCGATAGCACCCCATGGGAACAAAGCCATCCACGGCTCGACGCAAGCTCCATCCCTCGGCCTGCGCCGAGGTCTTCACCAGGTCGATCCTCTCGACGCGGTAGCCCTCGGTATTGGCCATCATTTGCGCCAGGCGTTCCATCTTGACCGGCGCGTCGAGCTGAAGCTCGGAGAACGCGACCTGTTCGAGCACCTGTCCGCGTCCATCCAGGGTCTGCAGCTTGACCACAAGGCCGCTCGCAACCTCCATCCATACCCGGTAGCCAAAGCGCCAGTGGTCCTTCGGCATGAGCTGCACGATCTCGGCGTCCACGCCGGCGATTCGCTCATGTCCGGCGCGGCTCGCCGAATAGTATTCGTCAACCTTCGAGTCCGGCGAGGTCAGCAAACTCGGGAACAAGCTTAGTGAAACGCGGTTTTCAATCCGAGCCAGCTTGGTTCCAGGAAAAAAGACGATGACCTGATCGTCGCGTCGGAACGTCGAGCGGGGCGTCCCGCTCAGGGACTCGACACGTTCCATTTGCTGGGTCCCGTCGCACACATGCCAAATCTTGGCGCTGGACAGATTCCCGTCTACGGAAACGACAAAAGTCCCGATGTAGGCGCGACGCTTGGAAGCCTCATGAATTCTCATGAGCCATTCAACGACGCTGCGCGGCGCGGCCTCAGGGCTCGGCAGCGGATTGCCAAAGACCGACTTTCCAGCGCGCGGGGCCATCTGCTGCGCGCCCAGATCGGCGTGAACAAACAGGAACAGGAGCGGCAACGCCACGCCGCAAAACAAACGCCGAACCTCAGTGAACGACAGACGGAAAAATTTCATTCGTTCATTCCCGGGCCCCACCCTAGCGGGTCCCTTCCTCGAAAACCGCATTACGAAGGAAGCCCGCCGGCTTTTGCAGAGCCGAAGTGCCTCCCAATTGCTTGTGGGCGGCCAGCAATTCGTCAAGCCTTGCGTCCCGAATCATGATTGGCGGCCCGGCCCGAGCCAATTCGGCTGCCGGCTGTTGTGGCGCTGGTCTGGCCTGGGATAGCTGAGCAGCAGGCTCGCGCACAGCCCATTCGCCACCCAGCGTCCAGGCAACGATCAGGGCGGCCACCAATGAAGCAAGCCCTACCACCATGGACCAGCTCCAATGGTTTGCCGCGGTCGGACGCCGCGCAAATTGCGAAACAGGAGCGCCCTGGTCCTGGACCCCGCGATTGGCCCCGGAGGCGTCGGTCCAAAGTTCAGATCCAAGGCGGGACTGGACGGTGTCAACAAACTTCGTGTCCAGGCAATGACCGGCCAACTCACTGGAGCGCAGGGTATCGCCGATTAGGTGATAGACATGCCAAGCATCGGCGCTGCTCCTGTCACTTGCCACCAGCGCCACGGCACGTTCGAAGGCCTCGCCGCGCAGGCGTCCGTCGACCAGGTCACATACCAGCTGCTGGCTCGCTTTTGAAATTTTCTCTTGAGTCATGTTATTCGGTGCCTGCTTACCAACGTTTTCCGGTCTGTTTTTCCAGCAAGGGTCTAACGCGCTCGGAAATCGCCTCGCGCGCTCGAAAAATACGTGACCTGACCGTTCCAATCGGGCAATTCATGATGCCCGCTATTTCCTCATAACTTAATCCCTCGATCTCGCGCAACGTGATGGCCTGCTTAAGATCATCGGGAAGTTGCTCGAGCGCTCCATTGACAACATTGGCGACTTCCTTCGCCGCCAGCACCATTTCAGGGGTTTCCCTGGTGATTAGTTCGTTCGCCGGTCGGTAAGTTTCATCGTCGTCGGCGCTAACTGGCTGGGACGACTCATAGACCAGCGGATCGCGTCTCAGTTCCACCAGCGCTTTCTTCGCCGAATTGACCGCAATTCGATAAAGCCAAGTGTAGAACTGCGCCTCGCCGCGGAAGTTTGGCAGGGCACGGTAGGCCCGGATGAACGTCTCCTGCGCAATGTCTTCGACCAGATTGGAATCGCGGACCATGCGTCCGATCAGCCGCTGAATGCGCCGCTGGTACTTGGACACCAGCAGACCGAACGCCTTGGGATCCCCGGCCAGGCTGCGCTCAACCAGTTGGCCATCACTGTCCTGCACTGGCGGCAGGGGCGCGGATGGCGCGCTCACGGTCGTTGCATCCCGCTTGATCTGCCAGATGCCTTGGCTGCCTCGCGCGCCGCCGTTGTCGCCCGGCGCAGGTCGTCCCAGCGCTCAGCAGCCATCGATCGATCCAGCCATAGCCACAGGACTTTGCCGCTTGCAACGAGGCGCAGCAATTGACCACTTTGCCAGTCCAGGCATACCTCGACTCGACCTGACAGCTCGGCGCCCGGTACGGCTCGGTCTGCGAGCCAGGTCCAGCGTTCCCCGTCCCAGGCCAGGATGCCGGTCGGAAGGTGTAGCCAGAGCCGGCCGAAAACGCCGGCGGTCAACAGCACCAGCACCCCATGAAGCGCAACACGCCATTCAAGCCAGCCAGATTCAAAGACCCAAAGGAACCATAGCAGAAGACCCAAGGTCCAAATCGCACAAAGGGCGGCGCCGAGGTGACGGGATCGCCCGACCGAGACGGTCACCGGAAACGGGGCACGCATGACTGCGCCAGGCGCCCGGGCCTAGCAGGCCACCGGATCAATGAAGGCGCTTGAATACCAAGGTTCCATTGGTTCCACCGAACCCGAAGTTGTTCTTCAGCGCGACGTCGATTCTCATGTCCCGCGCGACATTCGCGCAGAAATCAAGATCACATGCTGGGTCCTGATTGAAAATATTGATCGTGGGCGGGCTTTTCTGGTGATGCAAAGCCAGCACGGTGAACACACTCTCGATGCCACCGGCGCCGCCGAGCAGGTGGCCCGTCATCGACTTGGTTGAGCCAATCACGACACGACGGGCATGGTCGCCCAGGACGGCCTTGATCGCATTCGACTCGTTAACATCGCCGAGCGGTGTCGAAGTTCCGTGGGCATTGATGTAATCCACGGCCTCGACATCGATGCCAGCGTTGGCAAGCGCGCTGACCATGGCGCGGCGAGGTCCGTCCATGTTGGGCGCGGTCATGTGACCGGCGTCAGCACTCATCCCGAAACCGGCGACCTCGGCATAAATGCGCGCACCACGCGCTGCGGCGGTCTCGTAGGCCTCAAGGACGAGCACGCCGGCCCCCTCACCCAGGACAAAGCCGTCACGATCCCGGTCCCACGGGCGCGACGCCGTCATCGGATCGTCATTGCGGGTGGACAGGGCGCGCATGGCGGCAAAACCGCCCACACCCAAGGGCGACAGGGTGGCCTCGGAGCCGCCAGCAATCATGATGTCGGCGTCACCGTACTCAATCATGCGCGCCGCCTGGCCGATGCAATGAAGACCAGTGGTGCATGCGGTGACGATGGCTATGTTGGGTCCCTTGAAGCCAAAACGCATCGAGACATGCCCTGAAATCATGTTGATGATTGAGGCCGGGACAAAGAACGGCGAGATTCGGCGTGGTCCACGGTTCATCAGCTCGGTGTGCGTTTCCTCAATCAGCGGCAGACCGCCGATTCCGGAACCGATAGCGCACCCAATCCGAACCGCAGCCTCCTCTTCCAGATCCGACCCAGTGCGCAGTCCGGCATCCCGCACTGCCTGGGTTGCCGCCGCGATGCCAAAGTGAATGAAGGTATCCATCGATCGCGCTTCTTTCGGCGAAATGTAGCTGTTCAGATCGAAATTCTTCACCTCACCGGCGATTCTGCAGGCAAATGCCGAGGCATCAAATCGCGTGATGCTGCCAATGCCGGAACGTCCGGCAAGAAGATTCGCCCATGCTTCGTCGACGCTATTTCCCACCGGGCAGACACACCCCATTCCGGTCACGACAACGCGTCGCCGACTCATGCGATTCGTCCTACGGAGGTCAGCCGGACTTCGGGAATCTAGGCCTTCTGGTGCGTATTCGCGTAATCAACCGCGTTTTGCACAGTGCTGATTTTTTCAGCGTCTTCGTCTGGAATTTCGATACCGAACTCGTCCTCAAGGGCCATCACCAGTTCGACTGTGTCAAGCGAGTCCGCCCCCAGATCGGCGACAAACGCCTTTTCGCTTGTGACCTGGGATTCCTCGACACCGAGCTGCTCGGCAATGATCTTCTTGACGCGTGCTTCAATATCGCTCATGGTTCCCTCAAAGGGTTGTGAAACATCTCGTGATTCTAGCTGTGCACCCAAGACCAAATTCCCAGTGCGCGCGGCGCGGGCACAACGGGCAGCTACATATACATCCCACCGTTGACATGAAGTTCCTGCCCGGTAATGTAGCCAGCCTGTGACGAGGCAAGGAAAGCCACCGCCTGGGCAACATCGGCAGGCTTGCCCAGGTAACCAAGCGGGATCTGCACCAGCAATCCCTTTCGCTGCTCGGCGGAGAGGCCGGCTGTCATGTCGGTTTCGATGAATCCAGGCGCCACACAGTTCACCGTGATGCCACGGCTACCAAGCTCACGCGCCAGCGCCCGTGTCATGCCGGCAACGCCAGCCTTCGCTGCTGCGTAATTCGCCTGCCCGGCGTTGCCCGAGGCACCAACGACCGAGGTGATGTTGACGATGCGACCGTAGCGCTGTTTCATCATCGGCCGCATGACGGCGCGACAGATGCGGAACACCGAGTTGAGATTGGTATCCAGCACGGCATCCCAATCCTCATCCCTCAGGCGCAAGGCAAGCGTATCCCGCGTGATTCCGGCGTTGTTCACCAGCACATGGATTCCACCCAGCCTGTGGACAATCTCGCTGACGAGCGCATCGACCCTGGCGGCGTCGTTGACATCAAGCAGCTGCGCCGAGCAACCAGGATAGGCGGCCAGCGCGCGCTCGACGCGGGCCACACTGTCGGCCGTGGTGCCAGTCCCAGTGACCCACATGCCCCGCCGGGCCAGCTCGAGTGCAATTGCCGCACCAATGCCCCGGCTGGCCCCCGTCACCAGAGCCACCTGCGGTTGCTGATCGGTTTCGCTCATGCAAGCATTCCTTTGATTTCCTGCAGGCTGGCCGGATCCAATAACGCGACCGAAGTCATGTCGGCCTCGATACGCCGGCCCAAACCCGTCAAGACCTTGCCCGGGCCACATTCCACCGCCAGCGTGGCACCGGAGGCCCGTACCGCGCGCAAACATTCAACCCAGCGAACCGGGCCCGCGACCTGACGAAACAAGGCGTCGCGAATCCGATCGGGGCTGGTCTCGATGGCCACGTCGACGTTGTTGACGACAGGTATTCGAGGCGGCTGCATCGGCGTCACGGCGAGCCGCTCCTTCAATTTCAACGCCGCCGGTTGCATCAAGCTCGAATGGAACGGCGCCGACACCGGCAAGATCAGCGCACGCTTGGCGCCCCTGGCCTTGAACAGTTCACAAGCCCTGTCAACCGCGGCCTTGCTGCCGGCAATCACGGTTTGACTGGGATCGTTGAAGTTGACAGCCTCGACCACCTGCCCCACTGTCGCGGCAGAATCCGCCGCAACTTCGGCGCAACCAGTGATGACCGCGTCCGCGTCAAGGCCCATGATGACCGCCATCGCGCCGATCCCAACAGGCACCGCCTCTTGCATGGCCTGGGCTCGAAAACGAACCAGGGGCAACGCCTGCGACAGTGTCAGCACACCCGCCGCAACCAGTGCCGAGTATTCGCCAAGGGAATGACCGGCCAGTATGGACGGCGCCAAGCCGGTCTCGCTCATCCAGATACGGAAGGTCGCAACCCCGGCGACAAGCATCACCGGTTGGGTATTGACGGTCAGCGCGAGGGCCTCCTTCGGGCCATGCCGGATCAATGGGGCCAGATCCTCGCCTAACGCCTGCGACCCTTCAGCGAGCGTCGCCAGAAGTTCTGGATGATCACACCATGCGTCGAGCATTCCCACCGATTGGGACCCCTGCCCTGGGAATACAAAACCAAAGGTCTGCATCGTCGTGAAACTTTCAGCGTCGGTTAAACCGTCTGGCCCCTCGTTGCTGCATGCGGCTTCGCATTGCCGCTACAACTGCAAAAGAACGGCGCCCCAGGTAAAGCCGCCGCCCACGCCTTCAAGCAACGTAAGGTCACCCGGCTTGGTTACGCCGGAGCGAACCAACGAATCCAGCGCCAACGGTATCGAAGCGGCCGAGGTGTTTCCATGTTGAGCGACGGTGACCACCAGCTTGCTTTGCGCCAGCTTGAGCTTGCGCGCCGTGCTCTGCATGATCCTGACGTTGGCCTGGTGCGGAATGAGCCAGGCCAGTTCGCCCGTGGTCTTGCCGGCCCGCGCCAGCACCGAATGTGCAACATCGGCCAACACGCCAACGGCAAGTTTGAACACCGCCGGCCCATCCATCTTCAGCAGCGGGTCGCCAAGCACCTGCCCGCCTGACACATGGCCCGGCACACAGAGAATGCCGACATGCCGGCCGTCGGCATGCAATTCCGATGCCAGAATACCCGGCCGGTCAGACGCCTGCAACACCACGGCGCCGGCGCCATCACCAAACAGTACGCAGGTCGCGCGATCCCGAAAATCAAGGATGCGGGAAAATACCTCGGCGCCAACCACCAGCGCCTTGTGGGCCGCCCCACTTTGAATCATCGAATCGGCGACGGCGAGTGCATAGATGAATCCGGTGCATACCGCCTGCAAGTCGAAAGCCGCGCAGCCTGCGATTCCGAGTTTGTTCTGCAGAATGCAGGCCGACGACGGAAATACCATGTCTGGCGTCGAGGTGGCAACGATGATCAGGTCAATCTCTTCGGCGGCGACACCCGCGGATTGCAGCGCCTGTCGAGACGCGTGCAATGCCAGATCGCTGACCGCCACGTCCGGCTCGGCGAAGTGCCGGGCGCGGATGCCGGTCCGCTCCACAATCCATGAGTCGGAGGATTCGATTCCGGCAACAGCCAACTGCGCAACCAGATCGGCATTCGTCACCCGCCGTGGTGGAAGGAAGCTGCCGGTCCCGGTGATTCTCGAATAGCGTCTCATTCAGTCGATTGCCGCAGCTTCCACCCGGGGCATGGCGGCGGACGAAGCCAACGCGGACGCCGCCCTCGCTATGCGCACTTGCACCCTATCGAGCAAGTTGTTCTGGCTCGCATCATACGCGCGCTCTAGTGCATGCACGAAGGCCATTTCATCGGCTGATCCATGGCTCTTGAAGACCAGTCCCTTCAATCCAAGAAGTGCCGCGCCGTTGTAGCGCCGATGGTCCAGACGCCTGGCAAAGGACCGCAGCACGGGGTAGGCCAGCAACGCAATGAACCGGGTCAGCAGATTGCGGGAGAACTCGGCTTTCAGGAAGCCGCCAATCATCGAGGCCAGGCCTTCACTCGCCTTCAGGGTCACATTGCCCACAAAACCATCACAGACCACCACGTCCACCGTGCCCTTGAAGATATCGTTGCCTTCGACGTTGCCATAGAAATTCAGATTTCCATCGCGATCGGCCCGGCGCAGCAGCTCTGCAGCCTCCTTGATGGTGTCGCTTCCCTTGATCACTTCGCGGCCGACATTGAGCAGGCCCACCGAGGGAGCGTCCTGGCCCTTCAGGATCGAGACCAGGGCCGAACCCATCAGCGCAAATTGCATCAAATGACCGGCATTGCAATCGACATTGGCGCCCAGGTCGAGTATCGTCGTCGCGCCGCCGCGCTCGTTCGGCAACTGGGTGGCAATCGCCGGCCGGTCAATGCCGTCCATGGTCTTGAGCAGGTATCTGGAGATCGCCATCAAGGCCCCGGTATTCCCGGCTGAAACCGCGGCCTGAGCTGATCCATCCTTCACCTGTTGAATCGCCAGGCGCATCGACGAATTCTTCTTCTTGCGCAGCGCAACTTCCAGCGCATCGTCCATCGTGACCACTTGCGAAGCGACGACGATTCGGGCTCGTGGATGGTCGAAATTGGCCAGCGCCTCGGACCGGCCGACCAGGATCAAATGGGAGTCAGGGTGCTTGTCGAGAAAAGTCCTGCATGCGACCAGCGTCACACGGGGACCGTGGTCCCCACCCATGCAATCGACGGCCAAGGTGATCATTGCGCAAGATCACCCAAAGTCCATCAGGCTCCGGCCGCTCGGGACGAACATCCAGGATACGGCGCGAGAGCCCGCGCCGCGCTGACGGCGACGCCTAGGAGGCTGTCGGACTTTCGGGTACATCAGGTTGATTGCCTATATTTTCAGCAGATTTGCCGTGTCACGGATGGATAAGCTTGGTGCAAACGTCGTTCTGACGTGTTTGACGGGTCTGTGGCGCGTCGCGATTGCCAAAGTCCGACAGCCTCCTAGGGATGCTCTGCATAACTCCCGCCATGCACGTTCGAGTCCAAAAACGGGATGATTTGGCCGCCAACACCGCGCGTCGTGTGCCCGGCGGCACAGGCAAGCGGTTTGGTGGGCAAAGGGCCCGTCAGGCCAGCCGGTCGGCTGTGCCCGTCGGGCCGGCCAATATGGCCCGCAAACGCGACCGCGTTTGCTCAGGGCCGAACCCGTACGGGGCGTGGTTTTGCGGGCGATCTGCGGCGTTGCGAAATCAGGCAAGCCGTCCAGGCTTGCCTTGGATTTCGCGCCTAGCATCTCATCCCGCAAAGACCCATGCCGCGCGCGGCGCGAGTTATGCAGAGCACCCCTAGCGGCTGGCGCACGACGCCCCTCAAGCCTCTGATTTTGTCTTCAGAACCTTGCGCCCGCGGTAGTAACCCGTGGGGCTGATGTGGTGGCGCAGATGGGTTTCGCCGGTGCTCGGTTCAAGCGCAAGACCGGGCGCACCCAAGGCATTGTGCGAGCGGTGCATGCCACGCTTGGAAGGGGATTTCTTGTTTTGCTGGACGGCCATGGGGGGCTCCTGAACGGGATCAGACAAGTTGGAAGCGACAGGCTGGGCTCTGGCCCGAGCTGCGACGAGCTTGGAATTGTAACTTAGGCAGGTCCCCGAGCGTCGCGTCCAGACTCAGCGGACACCCCGCTTCAGAGCGGCCAGGTCGGCAAAGGGATTGCGCTGCCGCTTCGCCTCCACCGGCGTCTGATTGGCAGCAACAGGCGGCGTCGCGAGACATGCGTTGTGACGCGCTGCCATCGGCAGCTCAAGAATGAGTTCGTCCTCGATCAGCGAATGAAGATCGAAGCGGTCACTTGCAACCAATACGTCCACCTCACCCAATTCGTCTTCGCGGGCCGCTGATTCCTCGTCAGGCAAGAACCTGAAGCAGCGGTCAACCGCCAGAGGCACCACAACGACGCCCAGGCAACGTTCACAACGCATCGACAGCGCTGTCTGCGCCGAAACCTGCAGCCAGGGCTCTTTCGCGCCGGCTGGACCGGCTCGCTGCTCGCCGCGCGCCGACCAGTCCACCAGCGCCTCGCTTGCGTCGCCCGTCGCGGCCGAGGCCAAACGCGGGAACGCTGCCAGCGGTTCAACGGCGGCGAGATGTCCGGCCGTCCTGGTGAATGCGGCCAGATCAAGTGCCGCGCCGTGGAACGTCCTGGCCATGGTCCGAGTGTAAGAGAATCGACCTCATGCCCAGCGTCAGTCCCGCGCCACACGCGATGAGCCGCCCATGGCGATGAACAGCCCACCTTTGATCCTGGGTTCGACGTCGCCGTACCGTAAAGTTCTGCTCGAACGCCTTGGAATCCCCTTTCAGGTGGTCGCGCCGCAGGTCGATGAGTCAGCGCTTGAAAATGAGGCGCCACCCGATCTGGCCCGGCGCCTGGCGCAAGCCAAGTCGCTGGCCGTGGCCAGGCTTTATCCCGGCGCCATCGTGATCGGCTCCGATCAAGTCGCTGAACTGGACGGGCGCGTGATCGGCAAGCCTGGCAACCATGACCGCGCCATGGAGCAGCTGCTGGCAATGAGCGGGAAAACGGTGCTGTTCCACACTGCGGTCGCTGTGACGGGGCTGGAATCAGGCTTCAATCAGGTCGAAGTTGCGCAGGCCACGGTACGTTTTCGCAACCTGCCCCGCGACGAAATCGAGGCCTATTTGCAGTCTGAAAAGCCCTACGACTGCGCTGGCAGTGCGAAAAGCGAAGGTCGCGGAATCGCGCTTCTTGATTCGATCGTCAGCGATGATCCAACAACCCTTGTCGGACTGCCGTTGATGCGCATCTGCCGCATGCTTCGAACGGCAGGTATCAAGATACTGTGAGCGGCAAACTTTTTCTGGTGCCGACGCCGCTGGACTTCGGCAGCGCCACCCAGTCACCGCTGGACCAGGTTCTGCCCTTTCGCACCATCCAGGTGGCGGCCAGCCTGACCTGCTGGGTTTGCGAAAATGCCAAGTCGACTCGGGCCTTCCTCAAGCGTATCGAGCAGATCGTCCCGTTGTCGATACCGCTGCAGCAGTTGGACCTGCAGCAATTGCCTCATGAAGCCGGAAACAGGGCAGCGCCACCGAACCCCGCCGCATCTGCCGCCATGCTTAGGCCTGCGCTTGATGGAAAGGACATGGGCCTGATTTCCGAGGCGGGCATGCCTGCCGTAGCAGATCCGGGACAAAGTATCGTGCGGGCGGCACATGACCTGGCGATCGAAGTGGTTCCGCTGGTTGGCCCGGTTTCGATGCTGCTGGCGCTGGCGTGCAGCGGCTTGAACGGACAAAATTTCGCTTTCGTGGGTTACCTTCCGGTCCCGGTCGCCGAGCGCGTGCGGCGCATTCGGGAGCTGGAAGCGACGGCGCTCAAGACCGGTCAAACGCAACAGTTCATCGAGGTTCCTTATCGCAATGGCGCGATGCTGGCGAGCCTGCTCGACGTGCTGATGCCGGCAACGCGTCTTTCGCTCGCCTGCGGATTGACGCTTGCGCAACAACAGATTCGCAGCGACACCTTGGTCAACTGGAAGCGGCGCAATTTCAACCTGCCGCTGGAGTTGCCGACCATCTTCAGTATTGGCCCATAGAGGCTTCTGATGGCGCCGCCGTTGCGACCGAACCAAGCGTCGGCTGAGCCCGCCCCGAGCCGCCCGGTGGCGCGATCAATGAACCAGGGGGAGGCTTTTCAGGGCACGGATCGCGCCCTCGCCAATTGAAGCGCCAAAGCGCCGGATCAGGCGTTCAGCGACGTTCTCGCGCCGCGTGTAATCAATCAGTTCTTCAGCCTTGACCACTTCACGGGCGACATAGTCCAGATTGCCCAGCTGGTCGGCCAGCCCAAGTTCGACCGCCTGCTGACCGCTCCAGAACAGGCCGCTGAAAGTCTCGGGCATTTCCTTCAGTCGCTGTCCGCGACCGCGTTTGACGACCTCGATGAACTGTCGGTGAATTTGGTCCAGCATGGACTGCGCGTGCAGCCGTTGCCGTTCCGACTGGGCGCTGAAGGGATCGAGAAAACCCTTGTTCTCACCGGCCATCATGAGACGGCGCTCGATGCCCAGCTTCTCCATCAAGCCGGTAAAGCCAAAACCATCCATCTGCACGCCGATGCTGCCAATGATGCTTGCCTTGTCAACAAAGATCCGGTCCGCGGCCACGGCCACGTAGTAGGCCGCCGAAGCACAGGACTCTTCGACCACGGCATACAGCGGCTTGCCATGCTTGGCCTTGAGCCGCCCAATCTCGCTGTTGATGATCCCGGCCTGCACCGGGCTGCCACCGGGTGAATTGATCAGCAGGACGACGCCCTTGGCGCCCTCGTCCTCAAAGGCCGCGCGTAACGCCGAAATGATCAACTCGGCACTCGAGTCCGATCCCGCCGCGATCTCTCCCCTGAGTTCGACAACTGCGGTGTGGGCGAGCGACTTGTCCCGTCCCGACGATCCGCGCTGCAGGAAGCCATAGGTCAGCAGGATGAAAATCGTCAACCAGGCGAGCCCGAAAAATATGCGCCAGCGGCGCGAGATGGTCTGTTCCCGCAAGCTCGCGCGCAGCAGTTGCTGCAGCGCCATTTGGTCCCAGCCCGGGCCCGCCACCAAGCGCTCACCCAGCGTTCCAGGCATAGCGGCAGCGGCCGGCGCCGCCGCTGGCACTGCGCCAGCTTGAACTGACGGTTCATTCAAGGGCGATTCCGACTTGCCTGTTTCTTCCATCTCAGAATTCCAGTGACCGCATATTGAGGGCAGTATGCCAGTAGACCACGCCATCGCTTTCGGTGAGGTCAATCTTGACCAGAGCGCCACGGCAGGGACCGCCCAGGCAGCGGCCGTCCTCGGGCGAATAGACTGCGCCGTGGCTGGAACAGATCAACATGGTTCCTGACAGGTCAAAGAAGCGATTTGGCATCATGTCCAGTTCCATCGCAACATGGGCACAACGATTCAAGTAGGCATGCGCCTGCCCGGCGTGCCGAATCGCAAACGCGCGACAAGTCTGGCCGGCGTACAACAGGTCGAACGGCACGGCCAGGTCACCATCGAGCAGATCGCCGGAGCGACAAAGGAGGACGCGTTCCGACTGCTCAACATGGCCTTGGGGCTGCATGGTGCTTTGCATCGTCAAGCCCGCGCCAGCAACCAGCCGCGCAGTTCGGCGACAGTGTGCGCAATGAACAAGGGCCGCAAATCGCGCCAATCCGCTGGATCATGGGCGCCGTAACTTACCGCCAGGCTGGAACAGCCCGCATTGCCTGCCATCTGCAGATCGTGCGAGGTATCGCCGACCATCAGGGTACGCTCGGCAGAAACGCCCAACTCATCCATCAATTCGAGCAGCATCCGTGGATTTGGCTTGCCCGCCGTCTCATCGGCGGTTCGGGTCGCGGCAAACACCTGCTCGAGGTTCGCGCTTTTCAGCGCCCCATCCAGTCCCTTGCGTGATTTTCCGGTCGCCACGGCCAGGCGGTGCCTGCGCCCTCGCAGATCACCCAACAACTCAACGATCCCGGCAAAAAGAAACACATCTTCGAGCTGCGCAGCGTAATGATGACGATACCGTTCACCGAGCTCCCGGTAGCGCTGCGGCGCGACATCGGGCGCGGCAATCGCCAATGCCTCATTCAGTCCGAGGCCAATCACATGAGAGGCCAGTCGATCCGAGGGAACGGTGCCGCCGACATCACGCACCGCGGCCTGGATGCTGCGCGTGATGGCGGCGGTCGAATCGAACAGGGTGCCGTCCCAGTCGAATGCAATCAGATCAAATTGCCGTGACATGTCTTGCTGCAGGCGATTTTGTCGCCGCGCCATGGCTGTCCATCCAAGCCTGCAGGTCGCGCGCAAGCGGCGCCTCGATCAACATGCGAGTCTGTGTCGTCGGGTGATCAATCTGCATGCGCCAGGCGTGCAGGAACATGCGCCGCAGTCCGGCTCCCGAGACATTCCCGGCCAGTCGCTTGTTCAGTTCGAAGTCGCCATACTTGGCGTCGCCCAGGATGGGATGGCCAGCATTCGCCAGATGGACCCGGATCTGGTGCGTCCTGCCGGTCTTGATCGTGACCTGGAGCAGCGTGCACTCGGTCAGCTTGCTGACCACCTTGACCAGCGTGACCGCAGTCCTGCCATCGGGGTCGCCGGCCGGGACCACTCTGACCCGCCGCTCTTCGCCCGACGCCCCATCGATCAGGTAGCGCTGCAGCGGCGCCTCGATCAATTTCTTGCGAGCCGGCCAATCACCCGCCACCATTGCCAGATAGATCTTGCCGGTTTCCCGGGCGCGAAACTGCTGCTGCAAGGACCTGAGCGCCGAGCGCTTCTTGGCGACCAAAAGAACTCCGCTGGTTTCCCGGTCCAGTCGATGGACCAGTTCGAGATATCGGGCCGTGGGGCGCAGCAGGCGCAGCCGTTCGATCAGACCGAAGCTGATGCCGCTGCCGCCATGGACGGCCAGACCTGAAGGCTTATCCAGCGCAAGAAACTGATCGTCCTCAAACAGCAGCGCAAAGTCGATGTCACGTCCGGCCCGGGACGCCTGTCCCGGCACCGCTGCGCCTGGGCCTGCGCCTGGGGCGGCGTTGCGGCGCGCCCGCTCGGATTGTCGAATAGGAGGCAAACGCACCGAGTCGCCCGGCTCAACTCGGGTCTTGGCCAAGGCGCGCCCGCTGTTTATGCGAACCTCGCCGCTGCGGATGATCCGGTAAATATGGGTCTTGGGCACACCCTTGAGCGCACGCAGCAGAAAATTGTCCAGGCGCTGGCCGGCCGACTCCTCGTCCACCCGCAGGTAGGCCACCGCAGGGCATGCTTCATTCGCCCGGGACGGCTCGGGCCATGCCGGAACGACGTCTGCACCTATAATCTGATTCACTGGCGTCGCGTCGTAACTGGTTGATCTGCCTGAAGTTTAGTTCAGACACCCGCTAACGTGGCGCCAGCAGGTTGATGTTGTCAGTTCGAGGGAACCCTGTGAAGCAAGCCGCTTTTTTGGCGCTGACCAGGTCGCGAATTGGCCCAATTGACGTAATGAAACACCAGTACGGAATTAAGAGTTTGCCAGTCGCAATCTGGCGAACCGAATGAAGCGAGATGTTGGCAGTTTGGGCATGGATTCAGGTTTGTTTGGCGGGTCATGGCCGCCACGATTCAGCATGGACTCCGCGCTTTGGCCTGCCGCTCCCGGCGGCGCAAAGTTAGCGACAAGCTGGCCCGCCCTGGCATCACAGTTCTCCCTCGCTCCGATTCACAAGCCCTGCCCGGGTTCGTTGAGCTGATGCTCGACGCTTGAGGCATCGCGGCTGTTCCTCCCGTTTCATTACGCCGATCAGACATCGGGCGCCGGTCTCGTACCGGCTTCGAGCGCGGCGTTGGCATGATCCAGCGCCCGATTGGATTGAGGAAAAGCAATGAAACGCATGTTGATCAACGCCACCCAGGCGGAAGAGCGTCGCCTGGCCATCGTGGATGGGCAAAAGCTGCTTGATTACGAGATTGAGATTGAAGGACGCGAGCAACGCAAGGGCAACATCTACAAGGCGGTCGTGACCCGGGTCGAGCCATCGCTGGAGGCCTGTTTCGTTGACTACGGCGAAGACCGCCACGGTTTTCTGCCGTTCAAGGAGATTTCCAAAAACTACTTCGCCCAGGGCGTTCCCGTCAGCCAGGCGCGAATCCAGGACGTCATCAAGGACGGCAACGAGCTGCTGGTTCAGGTCGAAAAGGAAGAGCGCGGCACCAAGGGCGCGGCCCTGACCACCTTCGTCTCGCTGGCCGGGCGCTATGTCGTCCTGATGCCGAACAACCCGCGCGGCGGTGGCGTCAGCCGGCGCATCGAGGGCGAGGACCGGGCCGAACTGAAAGAGGCGCTGGACCAGCTTGAGTACCCGGGCGGCATGAGCATCATCGCGCGCACCGCCGGCATCGGTCGCAACGCCCCCGAGCTGCAATGGGACCTGAACTACCTGCTCAAGCTCTGGGCGGCGATTGACGGCGCCGCCAAGGCCGGCAAGGGCGCCTTCCTGATCTACCAGGAATCGAGCCTGGTGATCCGCGCCATTCGCGACTATTTCAACCATGACATCGGCGACATCCTGATTGACACCGACGACGTTTTCGACCAGGCCCAGCAGTTCATGGCCCATGTCATGCCCGAGCATGCGGCGCGGGTCAAACGCTACCGCGACAACGCGCCGCTGTTCTCACGCTTCCAGATCGAGCACCAGATCGAGTCGGCTTACGCCCGCACGGTCCAGCTTCCCTCGGGCGGCGCGGTCGTGATCGACCACACCGAAGCACTGGTCTCGGTCGACGTCAACTCGGCCCGCTCCATTCGTGGCGGCGACATCGAGGAAACCGCGACCCGAACCAACCTGGAAGCCGCCGATGAGGTGGCGCGCCAAATGCGGCTGCGCGATCTCGGCGGGCTGGTGGTGATCGACTTCATCGACATGGAGGAGTCGCACAATCGCCGTGAAGTGGAAAACCGCCTGCGCGACGCGTTGCGGCAGGATCGGGCCCGGGTTCAGTTTGGCACCATCAGCAAGTTTGGTCTGATGGAGATGAGCCGGCAGCGCCTGCGTCCGGCGTTGAACGAGGGCGCGTCCATTCCCTGCCCGCGTTGTGGCGGTTCAGGTCATATCCGGGACACTGAAAGCTCGGCACTGCAGATCCTGCGCATCATTCAGGAAGAGTCGTTGAAGGACAACACGGCCTCGGTGCTGTGTCAGGTTCCGGTTGACGTGGCCTCATTCCTGTTGAATGAGAAGCGGACCGAAATCGCCAAGATTGAACTCAAGCAACGTATCAACGTCTTGGTGGTTCCGAACAAGTCGCTTGAAACGCCCAACTACAAGCTGGAGCGACTCAAACACGACGATCCCCGCCTGGACAACATTGAAGCCAGTTACAAGCTGGCCGAAGAGGCGGAAGACTCAACCACCGTCACGCGGCGCAGCCAGGAACGCAGCAACCGGCAGGAGCCCGTGATCAAGGGCGTTTTGCCCGACGCTCCGGCGCCGGCGGCTGCGCCCAGGGCCGCTGGCCCGCCAGTCACCGTCCCGGTCGCCGCGGCGACACCGATATCGGTAAAGGCCGCACCAGCTCCGGCACTGCCTGCCGAGCGCGGTTTCCTTGGCTGGCTGAAAGGCCTATTTGGTGGCAAGGCGAGCAGCGCCGCTGCGCCGGGTCCGACCGACCCCTTGCGGCAGGCCAAGTCCGCGACCGGTGGTGAACGCGGCGGATACCGGCAGGAAGGACCACGTCGTGGCGGCATGGAAGCCGAACGTGATGGCGAGCTGCGGGCAAGTCGACGCGGTGGACGCGGTGGGCGTCGCGGCGAGGGTCGAGGCAACCGCCCGGGCCGTCCAGAAGGCGTCGATCGCGCCGAATCGCGTAACGGCGAGGCCAGGCCACAGGGTCCGGCAGGCGCCACGACCGGACAACCGGTGCAAGATGTGGCGCCGCCCGGAGACGGCCGGCTGCAGGAGCGGCCGAGTCGCAATGACAGGCCAAATGATGGCCGGGGGCAGGGCCGCTCAGAGCGCGGGGATTCGCGTCGCGGACCACGCGGGCCGCGCCGGAACGGCGCTGATGCCCCGCCGACCGAGGCATCAGCGCGAGGCGCAGAACGCCGGCCGGCGCGAGCCGACCCGGACGCACCATCAACCGAAGCCCCTGTGCACTCGGGTGACTCGGGGCAAATGCCCGAGCACGGTGCCAGCCCAGCAAGGGACTACCGCGAACCTCGGGACGGGCACCGTGGCGGCCGTCATGGGCGTGATCGCGCAGCGCCACAGGACGTCGAAAAGTTCGTTGTGAACGGCAGGCCTGAGCAGCAGGAGCGGTTCCGCCCCGGTGAGTCCGTCCAGGCAACCAGCGTGGTGCAGCAGGAAGACCGGACACAGTTGCCGGCGCAGCAACCAACCCGCGTGGAACTGCCAATCGAGGCATCGATCCCAACGGTGACCCGAGGTGTGGCGCCGGCCGCCATACCGATGCAGGCGATGCCGTTTGTCCTGCCGCTGGAGGAGCTTGCGCAGGTGGCGCAACAGTCCGGCCTGCAATGGGTCAACTCGGATGCCAACAAGGTCGCGGCCGTGCAACAGCAAATCGCAGCGCAGCCGCCTCAGATTCATGTGCCGCGGCGGCGCCTCGAGCCGGTTCAGATCGACCAGGGGCCGCTGGTGCTGGTTGAAACTCGGCGCGATCTGGCCGATCTGAAATTGCCGTTTGAAACGGCAAAGAACAACGACTGAGACGCCAGATTCAGAGTAGCCCGGAGACCGGAAGCGAAGCCGCCTGCCGCCATGCTTGGGCGGCGGCTTCGCTGTCGCCGCGTTGCAGCGCCAGTTCCGCCAGCGCGACCCAGGCCCGCCGGCGCAGCTCCAGATCCTGCAGTTGCGGCGCGGCACGCGCCAGCAACTGTTGCGCCTTGCCCCAGAGCTGGCGTTTCATGCAGGTCACTCCGGCAAGGTAGGAAAAGCCGGGATCAGTGGGGAAGGCCAGCTGCGCAGCTTCAATTCGCGCCAACCAGTCCGGGGCAGCACTGTCCATCGCGTCCTCCAACGCCCGAACAAGCTTGAAGCGAACTTGGGAATCAAGCGCTTGCGGCGAATCGGCCATTTGCTGCCATGCCGGCATCAGCCAGGCAAGAGCCAGAGCCCGATCGCCACCGAGCAGGCAAAGGCGTCTGGCCAGCAGGACGGCCAGCTCGGGCGCGGACCGCTCCACCGGCTGCAGGCTATCCCAAACCTTCTTCAATTGGGTCGGGTCGTGCGCCGAACCAATCAGTTCCAGCGCCAGACTTCGCACCAGGCTTGTCGCCGTCACCGGGGAAAAGGCCCGGTGCCGGATCAAGGCACGCGTTGTTTCCAGCGCCATCGAGGTCTGGCCAGACTGGCGCGCCGCCTTGAGCCGAATGCGCAAGGCCAGGATGCGCCGCGAGACACCAGCAGGCAGTTCATCAAGACGGCGCAGCGCCAGGGCCGCGTCCCGGTCGTCCAGAGCCCAGCGCGCGGCGCGAATTTGCGCGCCTTCGAGCGCCGCCTGAACCGTCGCGTCCGCTCGATTCGCGCGCAGCGCCAGCAAGGCATTCAAATGCGTATCCCGCGCGCCACGATCTTGCAGAAATTGCAGGCTCTCGGCCGCCAGCAAATGCGCCAGCATTCTGAGCGGTGCGGCATGGGAAGGCTGCTCCTCCGCCCCAACCGTCGCGTTCTGCAGGGTGATGGCATGTTCAGCCATTTTTCGGGCCCGGCTGAATCGACCTGCCTGCAACTGGGCCAGCGCGTCAACGAAAGCACCAAACGCTGCCACCTGCTGGCGCCGCGTTCGCCAGCGCCGGGCTTGCGCGGGAAGACTGACAAACAGTGACAGGCCACGAACCGCAAGGTAGAGCAGAACAAAGAAGCCGGCCAGCGCCAGCAAGGCCAGATTGGCGGAAACATCGATCCGGTAGGGCGGCCAGAATACCGAGACGACGCCCTGGTTGTTGCCGGCAAAAAGCGCGATGGCTGAAGCCACCGCGAACAGGCCGAGCAACCAAAGGGCCAGCCTCATCTTGGGATGCTCTGCATAACTCGCGCCGCGCGCGGCGTGGCTTTTGCGGGATGAGATGCTAGGCGCGAAATCCAAGGCAAGCCTGGACGGCTTGCCTGATTTCGCAACGCCGCAGATCGCCCGCAAAACCACGCCCCGTACGGGTTCGGCCAAAAACGGGCGCTTTGCCCACCAAACCGCTTGCGTGTGCCACCGGGCACACGACGCGCGGTGTTGGCGGTCAAATCATCCCGTTTTTGGACTCGAACGCGCATGGCGGGAGTTATGCAGAGCATCCCTAGCGTCCGGCAGCCGCCACGGCCAATGCGGTCAAGGTGTTGTCCACCCGCGGCAATTCGAGCGTCTTGGCCTGTCCCTGGACCTGGCGCAGCGCGCTTGCCGCCGCCTGGGTCTTGCGCGACGCAGGATCGAAATACTTGACCAGGGCGGTATCGGCGGCGGCCAAATCTGCCTGCACCGCGTCGGCATGGCGCGCAATCAGACCAAGACGCGCATTCAGCAGAATCAATTTGAGATTCTCGCGCAAGAAGAAGGATTGCTCCGGTGACAGCAGGCTCGCCTCCGGGTAGTCAATCCGGCTGACCCGCACCAGCTCACGCATCTCGGCGAGCGTGGCCGCCACGATCCGTTGCCACCAGGACGGAAGCGCCTGTGGCGCCGGCGCCTTCCGCACCGCGGCATCGGCCGTGACAGGAGCATTGACCAGCGGGAGCTCGTCCACCAGCCGAACCAAATCATCAAGCTTGACCAGCATCGCCGGAATATCGGCAACCTTGGCCGAGCGCATGCGCTCGATGTCCCGCTCGATCGCACGCTGCAGGTTGTTCAAGCGCGGTTGCGCGGCGCGCCCCACCCTCTGCGCGGCAGTGCGCAGTGCAGCGAGCATGGGTTCAATGCTTCCTGTCAGGATCGATTGTTGCTGGGCGAGCCGGATCGCCGCCTCGATGTCCACCACAAGGTTTTCGTCGCGCGAGCGGGACATGCTCTGCATCAATTCTTCCAACTGGGTCCGCTGCAATGCCACCTCGTTGACCCGAACTTCAAGCACGGCGAGGCGCGCACTCGCTTCCCTGACCAACGCCTGCGCGTCGCGTGCCATCGTTCTGGCCTCAATGGCCACCGCGCCCGAATCCGCGCTCTGGCGCGCAAGTTCGCGCTGCACCGAGGAAAGTTTTTGCCAGAGCAGCAGACTGGAGACCACGGCGATCAGGGCCAGCAGCATGAGGAGGGGCGAAAACCAGGCCGAAATCATGCGCCGGATGAAACGCGTCTCAGCAGCCGGCAACTCAGGCGCCGCCTGCGCAGGCGTCGAGGCAAGCGTCGCCGTTCCCGGTTCAGCCAGTGGAGATGGATTCACCAAACTCATCCGTCGATTTTATCGATGCAATCACCGCCTCGAGGCTTGGTCGTGATTGGGCCACAACACAAAATCCGGCCTGGCGCGCGGTCGCGGCGATACGCGGATGGGTCGTCAATGCGCGGGCCTGACCCCAGGCCTGACCCGGCAGCAGGCGCACCAGATTCTCGATTGCCTGGGAACTCGAAAACAACCAGATCGAACCATCGGCGCAGGCGCGTCGCGCCTGTTCCATCTGCATACTGCTCCAGACCGGCCTGGCCCGCTCATAGACCAGCAACTCGGCCACTTCGCCGCCGGCGCTCCGAACCTGCTCGGCCAGCCAGGACCGGCCTCGTTGTCCGTTCGGAACGTTGCGCCCGCGCACGATCAGCAGGCGAAAGCCAGCACCCACCTGATGCGCGACGACTTTCCAAAGCGCCTCGGAATCGAATTCGTCGCCTTCGTTCGCCGGCATGTCCAGCCGCTCCGGCGCGACCCCCTGGCCAAGCAATTCGCCGGCACTGCCTGGTCCGGTCACCCATAGTCGGCAGTCGCCCTGCTGCACTGCCTGCCGAAGCGGACCAGGTCCGGGAACGACGGCAAGAAAACACCGAACCGCGGCTCGACTGACAAACATCAGCGCCGAAAAGGCTGCCGGCGGCGACCCGGGTAGGCTCAGTGGAACCGGCGCTGAAAGTGCATGGATCTCGATCAGTGGCAGCGCCCATACCGGGATTCCAGCCTCGCGCAGAGCAGTCACCCAAGCTTCGCCCTCCACCGTGGGCCGGGTCACGATGAATTGCCCTCGCATGGCTGGCCCGCGCGACGTCAGCGCGCTCCGGCCTGGCGCAGTCGCTCGGCGGCGGCCTGACCGAGCTGCGTGGCCGCATCCCGGGTTGGCGCCGCCCCCATGCAATGGACCCGTATCAGATGCGCCGGACCCTCGGGGTCACCCCAGGCCGCATCAACGCGCAACTCGCGCTGGCCATCGACGTTATGGAACTGCGCGTAGGCGGCCAAAGGCATCGAGCAGCTGCCCCCCATGGCACGACTCACGGCGCGCTCGGCGCACGCCGCCAGCCAAGTGTCCTCATGCGCCAACGGTATCAGCAGCTGCAGCAGGTCGGCGCGGTCGGAGCGAACCTCAATGGCGAGCGCGCCCTGCCCGGGTGAGGGAAGCATCTGTTCAGGCTCAAACATCTGTCGAATTCGTTCGGCTGCGCCAAGTCGGATCAGGCCAGCCGCTGCCAACACAATGGCATCGAACTGGCCTTCATCATGTTTGCGCAGCCTGCTATCCAGGTTGCCGCGCAAAGGCTCAATATTCAGATCGGGCCGCAGCGCGCGCAACTGCACCTGGCGGCGCAGGCTCGACGTTCCCACCGTCGCCCCTTGCGGCAGTTCCTGCAGTGAAGCGTACTGGCGCGACACCAGGGCGTCGCGCGGGTCTTCGCGTTGCATGACACAGGCCAGGGTGAAACCGGGCGGCAGCTCCATCGGCAGGTCTTTCAGAGAATGGACTGCAAGGTCAGCGATTCTCTGTTCCAGTGCCTGCTCCAGTTCCTTGACGAACAGGCCCTTGCCGCCCACTTTGCTCAGAGAGCGGTCCAGAATCTGATCGCCTTGCGTCGTCATGCCAAGCAGCGACGGCTCGGCGCCCAGGGCACGCAAGCGATCGGCGACATGGTTCGCCTGCCACAGCGCGAGCCGGCTCTCGCGGGTCGCGATGACGATCTTTCCGATGCTCAATCTTAGGCTCGAAGGCGGCGGTGTATGACTCACGGTCGATGCTAGCATGGTCCCCTATCCTGTTCGTTCCCGGCACTCGCAAGTTTCGGATGACCCGCCGCCTGAAAACTGATGATCGCAAGGATCAGCCGCTGATCGACGACATACGCCTGCTGGGACGCATCCTGGGCGACGTCATCCGCGACCTGGAAGGGGGCGCCACCTATGAACTTGTCGAGCAGGTGCGCAAACTCTCGGTTCGCTTTCGGCGCCACACCGACCAGTCGGCGAATCGGGAGCTGCGAAAGCTGCTCAAGCGTTTGAGCGTGGATCAGGCGCTCAGCGTGATTCGCGCATTCACCTACTTCAGCCATTTCGCCAACCTCGCGGAGGATCGACACCACATCAGGCGTCGTGCCGTGCACGAGCAAGCTGGCCACACGCACGAAGGGAGCCTGCAGCTGGCGCTGGAACGGCTCGCGGCGGCCGGCGTGTCAACGCAGGCGATTGCCCGGTATTTGACGCAATGCCAGGTCGCGCCGGTTCTGACGGCGCATCCAACAGAAGTCCAGCGCAAGAGCATTCTTGACGCCGAACGCGATATTGCCCAGTTGCTCGCGCAGCGCGACGCGATTGAGCAGGGCGCAGGTGCCGGGGACATTGAAGCCTGGCGGGCGCGGCAACGGCAAGAAAACGAGTTGCAAATTCGCAGCCGTGTCATGCAGTTGTGGCAGACGCGCCTGCTGCGCTTCACCAAATTGACGGTTACCGACGAGGTTGAGAACGCACTGAGTTACTACGACGCGACTTTCCTGCGCGAGATTCCCCTGTTGTACCGCGACCTCGAGGACGCCCTTGGGCAGCGACCGGTGCACAGCTTCCTGCGCATGGGCCACTGGATTGGAGGTGACCGCGACGGCAATCCGAACGTGACGGCCAGCACGCTTGGCTACGCGCTGCGGCGACAGGCAGAGGTTGCGTTGCGGCATTACCTGACCGAACTGCATTTCCTCGGCAGCGAGCTGTCCCTGTCGACCCGGTTGGTGCGAATTTCACCGGCGATGCAGGTGTTGGCCGACGCCTCGCCCGATCGCAACGAGCACCGCCAGGACGAACCCTATCGCAAGGCCCTGACCGGCATGTACGCCCGGCTTGCGGCGACGCTCAAGGACCTCACGGGCGGAGACGCGGCACGTCACGCCCTGACACCGCAACAGCCGTACCTGAGCGCGGGCCAGCTGCTGGCGGATCTGCTCATCATTGACGATTCGCTGCGCAGCAACCAGGCCGGCGCGCTGGTTGAAAGGCGCCTGCGCTCGCTGATCCGCGCCGTCGAGGTGTTCGGTTTTCAGCTCGCCACCATGGATCTGCGGCAAAGTTCGGACCAGCACGAGGCGGTGCTGGCGGAACTTTTGCGAACGGCACGGCTTTGTCCCCGCTACCAGGAGCTGAGTGAGGCTGACAAGCTTAAACTCCTGCAACAACTGCTGTGCGACCCGCGCTCACTGCGCATCAGCGGCCATGGCTACAGTCAGCACACAGTCGATGAACTGGCGGTGTTCGAAGCCGCCAGGGAGATGCGGATGCGGCTCGGTCCGGACTCCATCCGCCACTACATCATCAGCCACACCGAGGCCGTCAGCGACCTGCTTGAAGTCTTGCTGCTGCTCAAGGAAACCGGCATGTTGCGCGGCACGCTGGACGTTGACGCCGTCAGCGACCTCATGGTCGTTCCATTGTTTGAGACGCTGGGCGACCTGCGCAACGCAGCGCCCATCATGCAGGAGTTCTACGCGCTTCCCGGGGTCAGCGCCATGATGGGCCGCTCCGGCGCGGAACAGGAAATCATGCTCGGCTACTCCGACAGCAACAAGGACGGTGGCATCTTCGCCAGCAACTGGGAGCTGTACCAGGCGGAAATTGCCCTGGCCGACCTGTTCGACCGGATGGTGGCAACGTCGGCGATACGGCTGCGCCTGTTTCACGGGCGTGGCGGAACAGTGGGGCGCGGGGGCGGGCCAAGTTACCAGGCGATCCTGGCCCAGCCCGCTGGAACGGTACGCGGTCAGATCCGTCTGACGGAACAGGGCGAGGTGATTGGCTCGAAGTATGCCAATCCGGAGATCGGCCGGCGCAACCTGGAGACCCTGGTGGCCGCGACGCTCGAAGCCAGCCTGCTGCCGGCGCCACGAACGGTCGCGCCGGCGTTCCTGCAGGCCGCTGCCAGTCTCTCCGCGACCAGCCATCAGGCCTACCGCCGCCTGGTCTATGAGACGCCCGGTTTTGCCGAATATTTCTTTGCATCGACGCCGATTCGCGAGATTGCCGAACTCAATATCGGGTCCCGCCCGGCGTCGCGCAAGGGCTTGCAACGCATTGAGGATCTGCGCGCCATCCCCTGGGGGTTCAGCTGGGCGCAGTGCCGCCTGACGCTGCCCGGCTGGTACGGTTTTGGCTCCGCTGTCGAGCAGTTCCTGAGTGAAGGCGCACATGGATCGAGCGCCAGCGCCTTGAAGCTGCTGCAAAGGATGTACCGGCAATGGCCGTTTTTCAACGCGCTCCTGAGCAACATGGACATGGTGCTGGCCAAGAGCGACCTGGCGCTGGCCTCGCGCTACGCCGAACTGGTCGCCAACGCCGGCCTGCGGCGCCGCATTTACGGAGCGATCGAAACCGAATGGCAGCGCACCAGCACGGCGCTGGTGAATATCACCGGAGAGAAACAGCGCCTGGCCGCCAATCCAACGCTGCAGCGTTCGATCCGGCACCGCTTCCCCTACATCGACCCGCTGCATCACCTGCAGGTTGAACTGGTACGCCGCTACCGGGCTGGCCAGACCGACGAGCGGATCCGCCGGGGCATCCACATTTCCATCAACGGTATTGCCGCGGCCCTGCGCAACAGTGGTTGACGCCGGCTGCCGGCTTGGGCGCCGAACCCAGGAGGCTGTCGGGCTTTGGGTCGGACCCGCGCCGGGGTGAGTTGCGCTGCCAGGCTAGGCGTCGGCGAGGCCGTGTGGCCGGTCCACACAACGAGGCGGCAACGACGCATGGTGGCGCGAATCGCCCCTGCCCTTCGGGTTGGGCCCGACCCAAAGCCCGACAGCCTCCTAGCCGCTGATTGACTCGCGCACCAACGCCAGTTGCCGGCGCGACACGGCGAGCAACTCGTCGATGCCTGAGAGGCGCACGGCCCAGCCTTCGCCCTCCTCCAGATCCTGCTGCTTCTCCAGTGCCCTGATGGCATGGCGAGACACCAGCGCGTTGCGGTGGATGCGAATAAACCAGTCGGGGTGGCGCTCCTCCAATTCATTCAACGCGGCGTCAAGAATGAAACTGCGCGTGCTGGTGCGAACCGTGACGTACTTGAGTTCGGCCTTCAGGTAGAGCACTTCGCTTAACGGCACGCGCTCGGTGCGACCCCGGTCCTGGATGATCAGAACCTCCGGCATGGACGTCGTCACCCCCCCGGCATCACTCCGCCTGGCGCGTAGCACCTTCTGCAGCGCCTCCTGCAGGCGCGCAAGACGGACCGGTTTGGTCAGATAGTCCACCGCCTCGAGCTCGAATGCGGTCACGGCATACTCGGAAAAAGCGCTGACAAACACCACGGCGGGTGGCGCGGCGAGCTGCTTCAGCGCCTTGGCAAGACCCATGCCATCGACGCCCGGCATGTGCACGTCGAGCAGCAGGGCATCGGGCGCCACCCTGTGCACGGCCTCCATGGCCTGGACCGCGTTGGCTGCCTCACCCACCACGCGCGCCGGCGGGTCGTCACAGTCGGCCAGCAGCTTGCGCAGGCGCTGTCGCGCCAGGCTCTCGTCATCAACGATCAATACCGACAGGCTCATTGGAGTACCTTCGCGCTACGCGCTGCGGTATTCGCCTTGGGAGCGGCTCGCGAAGCGTCGGCCCGCGCAGCAGGCCAGCGCAGCGAGCCAATGCCGGGCCTACGCTGCGCACGTACCGAGGCACGACGCTTCGGCCCGGCCCGGCGGCTCATGCGGGCACCTCGATCCGCACCTGGAACACGCCGTCCTTCAGGCCGGCATGAAACTGCCCCTCAAGATCGTGCAGCAGGCCGAGGCGATCACGAACATTGCGCAGCGCCAGCCCGTTGCCGCGCAGCCCCTGCCCGGCCGGAACGGTGTTGCTCACCTTGATCAGGACCATCGACCCACGCCGTTCCGTGCTGAATTTGATCTCGGCCCCGGTAACGCTTGGTTCGACACCGTGCTTGACGGCGTTTTCGAGCAAGGGCTGCAGCAGCAGCGGCGGCAGCCTGGCCCCATTGGCCCGCTCGTCGATCGCCCATTGCACGCGCAAGCGCTCGCCAAATCGAACCTGCTCGATCGCCAGGTAGCGCCGCGCCAGCTCGACCTCCTGCGCCAGCGTCACAACTTCTCCCTGTTCGACCAGCGCATGCCGGAACAGGTCACTCAGATCTTCCAGCAGCGCCTCGGCACGGGCCGGTTCCTTGTGCACCAGCGCGATTGCGCTGTTCAGGGCATTGAAGAGAAAGTGGGGACGTATGCGCGCCTGCAGCTCGGCCAGTCTCGCCGCGGCGGAGGCCGGCATGGCGCTGCGTGCGCGCAGAATGAACATGGTGACCAGCACGGCGGCAAGCAGAGCGCCTGAGCCAGCGCCGGCCCACCAGGGCGGCTGCGAAAGAAAGCCAGCCCCATACAGCACGGCGCAGCCGGCCACCCCGCCGAGTGCGCCGAAAAGCACGCCGACCATGGTCTGCCCGGCCCGGTTCAGGCGACCCAGTACCCGTTTAAGAAGGCAGATCAGCAGCAGCCAAGCCAGGGTTGCCGGCAATGCAGCACCAGTCAGAACCGCCAGCAGCGCGGACCATTGCGAAAAATCCACTGCAACATACATTGCCGCAACGGCCACCGCCAGTTCGACCAACAGGACCGAGCGCAGGACCACCCCGGAACGGCAGGCATCGAACTGTGCCGCAGCGGCCGGGCTCGTCCGGAGTCCATCCTGCGGGCCGTGGAAGCCGGATAATGGTTGGGAGTCCTGCATTGGAAAGCTGTTCATGGGTTCAGTGCCCCTGACTGCTCATTATTGCCCGCCATGTCGCAAAATCAACTTGACAACAAGTCGCAAGCCTGGTCCGCCCTGTTCTCCGAGCCCATGAGTGAGCTGGTCCAACGCTACACCGCCAGCGTGGGTTTCGATCAGCGTCTCTGGCAGGCCGACATCCGCGGCTCGCTCGCGCACGCCGAGATGCTCGCGGCGCAGGGGCTGATCAGCGCCGCGGACCACGAGGCCATCGAGCGCGGCATGGGATTGATCCGTGCCGAAATCGAGTCAGGTGGCTTTGACTGGAAGCTCGCGCTTGAGGACGTGCATCTGAACATCGAGGCACGCCTGACCCAGCTGGTCGGCGACGCCGGCAAGAGGCTGCACATGGGGCGCAGCCGCAACGACCAGGTGGCGACCGACCTGCGCCTGTGGCTGCGCGATGAAACCGACGCCATCCTGGCCCACCTGCGGCAACTGCAGCAGGCGCTGGTCGATCTGGCAGAGCAAAACGTCGAAGTCATCATGCCCGGTTTCACGCACATGCAGGTGGCGCAGCCGGTGAGTTTTGGCCACCACATGCTGGCCTACGTCGAGATGTTTTCGCGCGACGCCGAACGCCTGCAGGACCAGCGCAAACGGATCAACCAACTGCCACTTGGCGCTGCGGCGCTGGCCGGCACCAGCTACCCACTGGACCGGCAGCGGGTGGCACGGACGCTGGGCATGGACGGCCTGTGCCAGAACAGCCTGGACGCGGTGAGCGACCGCGACTTTGCCATCGAGTTCACCGCGGCGGCCAGTCTGGTCATGATCCACATCAGCCGCATGAGCGAGGAACTCATACTCTGGATGAGCCCAAGCTTCGGTTTCATCCAGATGGCGGACCGCTTCTGCAGCGGCAGCTCCATCATGCCGCAGAAGAAGAACCCGGACGTCGCCGAGCTGGCACGCGGCAAATCGGGCCGCGTCGTCGGGCACCTGGTTGCGCTGCTGACAGTGATGAAAGCGCAACCGCTGGCCTACAACAGGGACAACCAGGAAGACAAGGAGCCGTTGTTCGACACCGTTGACACGGTGCGCGACACCCTGCGCATTTATACCGACATGGTGGCCGGAATCAGGGTCATTCCCGAAGCGATGGAAAGCGCCGCATTGAAGGGCTACGCGACGGCGACCGACCTGGCGGACTATCTGGTGAAGAAGGGCCTGGCCTTTCGCGACGCTCATGAGGTGGTGGCCGCAGCCGTGCGCTCGGCAATCGGCCGGACATGCAATTTGGTCGACCTCTCGCTAACTGAACTGCGCCAATTTCACGCGTTGATTGACGAGGACGTTTATCCCTGCCTGAGCCTGCGCGGATCGATCGAATCTCGCACTGTGCCGGGGGGGACTGCGCCGAGCCAGGTTCGCGCGCAAATCGCCCGGCACCGGCAGCGCCTCGCATCCGCGCCTTGACGGAGGCCCATGTCCGCGCCCTGGAAACCCAAGCAATGACTGCCATCACCAACATCGAAGACCTGCGTGTCCTGGCCAGGAAACGCGTCCCGCGCATGTTTTACGACTACGCCGACAGCGGCTCGTACACTGAAGCGACCTACCGCGCCAACGAATCTGATTTCCAGAAAATCAAGCTGCGCCAGCGCGTCGCCGTGAACATCGACAACCGCAGCACGGCGAGCACCATGGTGGGGGCGAAAGTCGCGATGCCCGTTGCCCTGGCCCCGACCGGAAACACCGGGATGATGCACGCTGACGGAGAAATCCTGGCCGCCAGGGCGGCTGAGAAATTCGGCATTCCGTTCACTCTGTCGACCATGAGCATCTGCTCGATCGAGGATGTTGCCGCGAACAGCAAGGCGCCGTTCTGGTTTCAACTCTACATGATGCGCGACCGCGACTTCATGGAACGCCTGATTGAACGCGCCAAGGCGGCAAAATGCTCGGCGCTGGTGTTGACGCTGGATCTGCAGGTCCTGGGACAGCGCCACAAGGACGTCAAGAACGGCCTGACCACGCCGCCCAAACCGACCCTGGCCAACCTGCTCAACCTGGCGACCAAGCCAAGATGGTGCCTGGGCATGCTCGGGACGCGACGCCGCAGCTTTGGCAACATCGTCGGTCACGTGAAAAACGTCAGCGACCTGTCCTCGCTGTCAAGCTGGACCGCCGAACAGTTCGATCCCCGGCTGAACTGGGATGACGTGCAGTGGGTCAAGCAGCGCTGGGGTGGCAAGCTCATCCTGAAAGGCATCATGGACGTGGAAGACGCGCGCCTGGCCGTCGACAGCGGCGCTGACGCGCTGATTGTGTCGAACCATGGCGGACGCCAGCTCGACGGAGCGTCAAGCTCGATCCAGGCCCTGCCCGCAATCGCCGAAGCGGTGGGGCGAAGAATCGAAGTCCATCTCGACGGCGGAATCCGATCCGGTCAGGACGTGCTGAAGGCGCTGGCCCTTGGTGCCCATGCGACCTACATCGGCCGCGCCTTTCTTTATGGCCTGGGCGCCATGGGCGAGGCCGGCGTCAGCAAGGCGCTGCAGATCATTCAGCGCGAGCTCGAGATCACGATGGCGTTCTGCGGCCATACCCGCGTTGCGGGCGTGGATCGAAACATTCTTCTGCCGGGCAGCTACTGAGGGCGGCCCGACCCGGCAGCGCGCCGTGCGCGCTGCAAGGTTTTCGATGACGGGCAAATCGGTCGATGCTCAGGCCATCTGCTTCGCGTCAAAAAACTGCTCGTCCTCCGTTGAGCCGAGCAGGGCCGTGGTCGAGGACTGGCCGCCCTGAATCGCCTGGGTCACGGCGTCGAAGTATCCGGTGCCAACCTCGCGCTGGTGCTTGACCGCGGTGAAGCCGCGCTCGGCAGCCGCGAACTCACGCTCCTGCAATTCGACGAAGGCGCTCATGTTGTTGCGGGCATAGCCATGGGCCAGCTCGAACATGCCGTAGTTCAGGCTGTGGAAACCGGCCAGCGTGATGAACTGGAACTTGTACCCCATGGCGCCGAGTTCGCGCTGAAACCTCGCAATCGTCGCGTCGTCCAGGTTCTTTTTCCAGTTGAAGCTGGGTGAACAGTTGTAGGCAAGCAGCTTGCCCGGATGCTTGGCATGAATCGCCTCGGCAAACCTGCGGGCAAAGGCAAGATCGGGCCTGCCGGTTTCGCACCACACCATGTCGGCGTAGTGGGCGTAGGCGACGCCGCGGCTGACCGCCTGCTCCAGGCCGTTACGCGTCTTGAAGAAGCCCTCGACGCTGCGCTCGCCGGTGCAGAACGGTCGATCGGTCTCGTCGATGTCACTGGTCAGCAGGTCCGCCGCCTCGGCATCGGTGCGCGCAATCAGGAGCGTAGGGGTTCCCATCACGTCAGCCGCCAACCGCGCCGCGTTGAGCTTCTCACAGGCCTCTCGCGTCGGCACCAGCACCTTGCCACCCATGTGGCCGCATTTTTTGACCGAGGCCAGTTGATCCTCGAAGTGCACCCCGGCAGCGCCCGCCTCGATCATCGCCTTCATCAGCTCAAAGGCATTCAGGACACCGCCAAAGCCGGCCTCGGCGTCGGCCACGATCGGGGCAAAGTAGTCGATGTCGTTGCGCCCCTCGCTCCACTGAATCTGGTCGGCGCGCTGAAACGTCGCGTTGATTCGTTTCACGACCTTCGGCACCGAATCGACCGAATAGAGCGACTGGTCGGGATACATCTCGCCGTTGCTGTTGGCGTCGCCGGCGACCTGCCAGCCGGAGAGATAGATGGCTTTCAGGCCGGCCTTGACCTGTTGCAGCGCCTGGTTGCCGGTCAGGGCGCCGAGCGTGTTGACAAAAGGCTCGGTGTTCAACAGCGTCCAAAGTTTCCGCGCCCCTCTTTGGGCCAGCGTGTGCTCAATCCGCAGCGAGCCGCGCAGTCGCACCACGTCGGCGCCGCGGTAGCCGCGCCGCACGCCTTTCCAGCGCGGGTTCTCAGCCCAGTCCCGGTCCAAATCCTCGGCTTGCTGCTCGCGTGTCGATGAAACTGAAGTTGCCATGCTCTTGCTCCTGAAGTTGTTGATCGACCGAACCGCAGGGACCGAAATAATCGACGCAGTTCATGCCTCAACTGTAAGTCTTATAGAAGACAAAATTCCAATCTTATGTCTTATATAAGACAATTTTTTATCGTTATGAATCAATGAGTTAAAAACACTGTTCCACTATCTGGATGAACGATTCGCTATTCGGACCGATGAGGAAGCAGGCCCGAAGCCATATCTCATGACATGGAATCAATTTTCTGAATTGCGGAAAAAAATGGCCGCCTTGGCGCGGCAAGGTGCCGGCGACGGTCCAGGTCTAGCGTTCTGCCTGCGCCGCTGCGGCGATATCACGTTCGCGGCGGCGTGTTTGCCGCGCGACCCAGACGCTGTAGCCAACAATCACCAGCGTGACCGAGGCAATAAGCAACGTCGCAGCGGCATAGATGGTCGGGTTAATGCCGCGACGAGCGTAGCCAAAAATGACCTGCGGCAGCGTAGTCACACCCGGACCGGAAAGAAACTCGGAAATCACGACGTCGTCGAATGACAGGGTAAAGGACAGGAGAAACGCTGCCAGGATGGCCTGCGCAATGCTCGGCAGGGTGATCAGAAAGAAGACCTGGTAGGGTCGCGCGCCCAGGTCCATCGCAGCCTCCTCAATGGATCGATCCATTTCCAGCAGGCGCGACTGGATCACCACCATGGCGTAGGACATCCCCAGCAGCGTATGGCCCAGGATGATGGTCAGCATCCCGCGCTCGGGCCAGCCAAAGACGTTCTGCGCGCCGACCATCAGCAGCAGCAGGGACAGCCCAATCACGACTTCGGGCATGACCAGCGGCGCATTGACCATGCCGGAGAAGATCGTGCGCCCAGGAAAACGCCGGTAGCGCACCAGCACGAAGGCGGCAAATGTGCCAAGCACAGACGACAGCAGACCGGTGACGGCGGCCACCTTGAGCGAGAGCCAGAAGCCCTCGACAATGCGCGAATCAAGGGCCAGGGCCTGGTACCAACGCAACGAGAAACCGGTGAACTGGGCATCCTGTCGCGTATCGTTGAACGAGAAAACGATCATGAAGAACAGCGGCAGGTAAAGGAACAGAAAGACCAGCCCAAGCCAAAGCTTGCCGAAATGTCGGCCCAGCAGACTGCTCATCAGCGCCACCTCATTTCGGCGCCTCGGCCGATTCGCCGCTGGAGCGGTAGTAGAGCGCCAGCGGAACGATGATGAGCGCGATCATGACAACAGCCAACGCGCTGGCACGGGGCCAGTTGTTGCTGGTGAACATTTCATCCCAGACGACACGTCCGATCATGATGTTTTCCGGGCCACCCAGCAGCGACGGGATGACAAACTCGCCGACCGAGGGAATGAACACCAGCATGAAACCGGCGATGATTCCGGTCCTGGATAGCGGAACAGTCACCAGCCAGAACGCCTTCAGGGGCGAGGCCCCAAGATCGTAGGCCGCCTCCAGCAGGCGAAAGTCCATTTTCACCAGGTTGGCGTACAGCGGCAGGACCATGAACGGCAGATAGACATAGGTCATGCCAACCAGCATCGATACGTTGCTGTACAGCATGAGAATCGGCTGCTCGATGACACCCAGCGCCAGCAGCATCTGGTTGATCACCCCCTGGTCGGCCAGGATGCCTTTCCAGGCGTAGACGCGCAGCAGGAAGGAAGTCCAGAACGGCAGCATGACCATCATCAGCAGGGCCGGACGCACGCTCGGGGCCGAGCGCGCGATGAAATAGGCAAACGGGTAGCCGATTCCCAGGCACAGCAGCGCGGTGCATAGTGCGTACCAGATCGAGCGCGCATAGGCCTCGACGTAGAGGGTCTGAAACGGGGCCTCGCCATCGGCGCTGCGAAAAATCGACCCGTAGTTGTCGTACTTGAGCGTGAGCAATCCGGTTTGCCGGTCCCAGATTGGCTTGAACGGGTGAATGTCGTTGCCCATGTCGACAAAGCTGATGTAGAGCAGGATCAGGAAGGGCAGCAGAAAAAACAGCACCAGCCACAGGTAAGGCAGGCCGATGACGAAGCGCCTGCCTGGCGCCGGAATGTTCAAGCCAGCCATATTCGGACCTTAGTCGCGCAGCACGACACCGGCGTGATCGCCCCACCAGAAGAAGACCTCGTCGTCCCAGGTGATGTCACGCATGCCCTCGCGCGAGGTATTCGTCCCGGTGATCTTTACCCGCATGCCATTTCCGGCGATCACGATGTAACTGTTGTAGGAACCGAAATAGGCAATTTCCTTGACCTTGCCGGAGAAAACATTCAGGTTCACCGTCGGTCGTCGCTTGCTGATCTCGATCTTCTCCGGACGCACGGCGACCGCCAGGCGCATGTTCAGCGGGCCGCTGACGCCATGGCCCACGTGCACCTCGCCGAGGTCGGTGACGGCAACGCAGCGATCCGGCTCATCCACGCCGAGATGCCCTTCAAACAGGTTGACGCTGCCGATGAAATCGGCGACAAAGCGGTTCGCCGGATGCTCGTACACCTCTTCCGGTGTGCCCACCTGCACAACCCGGCCACGGCTCATCACCGCAAGCCGATTGGCCATGGTCATCGCCTCTTCCTGGTCATGGGTGACCATCACACAGGTCACGTCCACCTGCTCGATGATGTTGATCAATTCGAACCGTGTTTGCTCGCGCAGCTTGCGGTCCAGCGCGCCAAGGGGCTCGTCCAGCAGCAGCAAGGTGGGTCGCTTGGCCAGGCTGCGGGCCAACGCGACGCGCTGCTGCTGCCCGCCCGAGAGTTGATGCGGTTTGCGCTTGGCAAAGGCTTCGAGTTGCACCAACTCGAGCATCTCGCCCACCCGCTGCTTGATCTGCGCCTTCGGCAGGCCCTCGCGCTTCAGGCCGAACGCGATGTTTTCCCAAACGTCCAGATGGGGAAACAGGGCATAGGACTGAAACATCATGTTCATCGGCCGCTCGTACGGCGCGAACCTGGCGATGTCCTGGCCGTCGAGCAGGATTCGGCCCGCCGTGGGTTTTTCAAATCCCGCCAGCAGTCGCAGTAGCGTTGATTTGCCACATCCCGAGCTGCCAAGCAGAGCGAAGATTTCGCCCTTGGCAATCGACAGCGAAACCTCGTCGACCGCCAAGGTCTCGTCGAAACGCTTGACCAGTTTCTCAGTGACCAGGTAGCTGTCGCTGCGTCGGCCATGGGTTCCCGCTCTGGCTTGCCCCATCAAACAAAGCGGGCTGTTCATACGAGGTAAAAACAGCCCGGCGTCGGCACAAGACCGCGGACTACTTGCCCTTCTTGAAGCCGTTGTAGGCGTTCGCCATCGCTTCGCGCGCTTCATTGCTGAAACTGCTGGGCGGAACCATCTTGGCCAGATAGCCGGGCTCGACAAAGATGGTCTTGTTGCCGGCAATGGCCGGCTCAATCTTGTCCAGCGCCGCCTTGTTGCCGGTCGCGTAGTTCATCTTGTTGGCCATCGCCGCGGCGTTTTCGGGACGCAGGTAGAAATCGATGAAGGCATGGGCGTTGTTCGGATGCTTTGCGTCCTTGGTGATGGCCATGGTGTCGAAGAAAATCAGCGCGCCGGTGCTCGGCAGCAAGGCCTCGATCACATCCTTGGACTTGTTCTCCTTGGCGCGTCCGGCGGCAATGTTGATGTCGCCAGACCAGCCAATGACGACGCAGGCCTTGGCGCCGGCAATGTCGTCGATCATGGTGGAGCTGAACAGGCGCACGTCCTTGCGCACCTTGGCCAGCATCTCGGCCGCAGCCTTGTAATCCGCGGCCTGGTTGGAATAGGCATCCTTGCCGATGTAGTGCAGCGCGGCAGGAATGATCTCGGTCGGTGAATCAAGATAGGCAATGCCACAAGCCTTGAGCTTGCCGGTGTACTTGGGGTTGAACACCAGGTCCCAGGTATTTTCCGGCATCGGCATGCCGCCCAGCGCTTTTTCCGCCTTGGTCCGGTTGATGCCCACCGTGGTGAAACCCCAGGCCCATGGCACCAGATGTTTGTTGTCCGGATCCGCCTTGGTCAAGGTGGTCATGATGGCCGGGTCAAGGTTCTTCAGGTTTGGAATCTTGCTCTTGTCCAGCGCTTGTAAAAGGCCACCGGCGATCTGCGGTTTGGCAAACACGCTGCCCGGAACGACGATGTCGTAGCCGGAACTGCCAGCCACCAGCTTGGCATGCAGGGCCTCGTTGGTCTCGAAGGTGTCGTAGTTGACCTTGATGCCGGTTTCCTTCTCAAACGCGGCGACCATGCCTTCGGGAATATAGTCGGGCCAGTTATAGATGTTGAGCACCTTTTCCTCGGTGTTCGCCGGTTTGGGTGCCGGGGCAGCGGGTGCTGGAGTGGTGGTGGCCACCGGCGCCGGCGGCTCGCTCTTCTTGCCGCAGGCGGCCAGGAACAGTGTCGAGAAAGCCAAGGCCCAAATAAGTTTCTGCATGGTTTTCATGAAGTCTGTCACTCCGTTCTGAAGGATTGAAAAAGCAACAAGCGTCGTTGCCGGACACGCCGAACCGACCGGCGCGATTATAGGATTGCTCAAACGTCCCGACCCGCCTGCAGCGACCCAGCGAACGAAGCGAACCGAAGGGGGTTCGGACGCAGGCGCATGCCGCGCTCTTCCGTGAACTTCTCGCGCTGCAGGATCTTGCCGCGGGCCACGCCGGTCAGGTCCGGCACCAGGCATTCGACCTCGGTCACGCGGCGCAGATTAAGCCATTTCTCCAGGTCATTGAAGGTTGCTACTTTTTCCTCGCCCATGGGGCTCTCCTGCTGACGAAACGGCTTTGAAATCAGCCCTTGTGGCTCGTTGCGTTTGGCGCAACCGGCAGGCCTCGCCGAAGGCCTGAAAAATCGACCGGTAGAACGGATTCTCGTCGGAGCGCCACTCGGGATGCCACTGCACCGCCAGGGCAAACGCGCTCGCCTCCTCCATCTCGAAGGCCTCGATCAGCCCATCGGGCCCGTGCGCGACAGCGCGCAGACCTTGAGCCAATCGCGCAATGCCTTGCCCATGCAGCGAATTCACTTGAATCTGATCGGCGCCGGCCCAGCGTCGGAGCGCTGAATCGGCGCTCAGGCGGATTTCGTGGCGCGGGCCGTATTGCTCGTCCAATGATCGATCGGCCAGTTCCCGATGATCATCCAAACTGGCCACCTCGTGCACCTGCTGGTGCAAGGAACCGCCCAGTGCGACGTTGATTTCCTGCAGGCCGCGACAAATTCCGAGCAGCGGCACACCCAGGCGCAGAGAGCAGCGCACCAGTTCAAGGGTCAACTGGTCGCGCCGCGGATCCAGTGTCAGGGCCGGGTCCGCCAGCTCCTGGTTGAAGTGTTGCGGATGCACGTTCGAAGGCGAACCCGTCAGCATCACGCCGTCCACCGTCGCCAGCAGGCTCACGACCTGTGCCGGAGCGGCCAGCGGATAAAGGACCGGTTGACAGGCGGCGCTGTCACGAATCGCCCGCGCGTACTTGTCGCCCAGAACAAAAAACGGGAGGATCTGACCCTCTTCACCCAGATTTCGATGATCCACCGGCAGCCACACCAGGGCCGGGGCTTGGCTCATGAAACGCTCCGAATGTCTGCGTTCGAAGCGGCTCGCCTGACGGCTTGGGGAAGGTGCCGGTTCAGGCCATGCGCTGCGACAACTTCAGCCGGGCGAATGACGACGTTCGACATTGCGCCGGTCCAGTCCTGCCGGCAGGACGGCCGCGATAAACGCCACTTCGACCCGCAAACCGGGAACATTGAGCCCCGCCCGCACACAGGCGCGCGAGGGCGGGCTGCCAGCCGGCAACCAGCGTTCCCACTCGTCGTTGAACGCGGCGAGGTCGTCCAGATTGGAAAGGTAAACGGTTGCCGACAAAAGCCGGGAGCGATTGCTGCCGACTTTTTGCAAGGTGCTGTCGGCGGCGGCAAAAAGTTCGCGCGCCTGCGTTCGCATGTCGGCATGTGCCGATGCAGGAACTTCGACAAAGTAGGCGGTCGATCGATGAACGGTCGCATCGGCGTAGCGGCGCGTTGGATTGATTCGAAGTATGTCGTCCATGGTGGCGCTGGGGTGAGGGTTTCCGCAGGATACGGAAGGCTGGCTGAATGCAGGTAAGGGATCAAGGCCATGGTGGCTGCCGGCCAGGCGGGACCGGGATGGCCATGCTAGCTCAATTCCTGGGCGCCGAGACGGAGGGCCGGTACCGGGCCGGCCCGCTGCGCCGGAACCGAATCAATTCTGAGGCATGATGCGACGCCCTGCCGTTCAATTCATCCCTGTGACCAGCGCCATCACCCCGCCCGGCCGGATCCTGGCCTACCTCTGCCTCGCCTCCAGCATGTCGCTGGTGGGCGTCTACGTCGCGCTGTCCAAGCCGCTGGTGGCCGTCCTGCCAGTCTTCCTGCTGGCCTGGATGCGTTTTGGCATCGGCGGCATCGCCATGCTTGGCT